>JBIPNF010000251.1:0-3435 GCA_044373885.1 Flavobacterium sp.
TGAACATCATGAGTATCGAAACCACCAATTTTAACAAGGTAAACTTTGGTTTGTAATCCCCCAGAAATAAATCTGGCTACAGATTTTAATTGATTTGCCAAACTTGTCGTTGGATACGTTACGGCGGTAGAATTAGTTCCACTATTAAAAGCAGTAGAAATAGTTTGTGCATAGATATTGGTCTCGCTATCATTATCTAAAATAAATTGAATTAAATTTCCGTATTCAGAATTTGGAATATTTGTTGGTGGAGCTCCACCAAGTCCATTTATAATTGAATAGAACCCTGATGGATCTTGACCATTTATATTAATTGACATGCCGTGTTCCACTTCTCCATGAAAACCCAAAGAATTATCGCTACTTCCTAGTTGAATTCCAAGTGGGAAATTTGCAGTTAAAAAATTGGAATAATAACTCTCCAGAAAGCGACCAATCCAACCGCTGTCAAGTGCATTATTTGCTTGGGTACCGTCGCCACCCGTCAACCACAAATCGGTAGATTTAAAATGAGATTTATCTTGTGAGGGATAACCTACACCTTGAATTACTCTCATAAATCCACTATCATACAAACTTTTGAAACCTATTAATGAAGGATGAAGTCCAACTTGATTTGCCAATGGTAAAGTAGTATCTAAATTGATTAATCCATTTGAAGCCCCAAAATTATTGAGTTTGATATTAGGACGCAAAGCTGCATACGCATCGTATTGATTTAGTGGAACAACGGTATTTAATCCGTCATTAGCACCCGATAATTGAATGAGCACAATTTTTTTGGCATTTACATTCGGGCAAGTTGTCATTCCTGCCGATTTAAAAAGTGCAAAAACTTCTGTTGGCAAAAGTGATAATGCCGAAGCCGAAGCGGTAAGTTGGATAAAATTTCTTCTTTTCATATTTGTATTGTATTAAAACATTTGAGATTCTGGTGCTCTCAAAATATTTGTTACCAATAATTTTAGTCTGGATTCTACAACTGTGTTTGTGTTTGTAGCCATAAAATCATCCCAAGCATTTGTCCAATAAAAAGTGGCAAGTCCTTGTAATAAAAACGAATTCATAAAATAATTTACCCTATTTGCATCTGGAATTTGAGCAAAAAGCGCATTACATAATTCAGAAGTTAAAATATAGGGATCATTTGCAACAGAAATAATATTGGATGTTTTGATAACATTTGAAATATTAATTTTTGTTATTATCGTTGCATTTCCACTAATTCTATTATTGCCATCTAACAATGACTCGCCAAGGCGATATCTTGCAATTAAAGTTGATGCTGATATCCAATTTTTATCAAAATCAGGGGCTTGATAATAGGCTGGATGTCCTGCAACATTTTCTGGATCAAATAAAATCATATTGGCACCAGTAAGAAAACTATTGTGGACGAAAAGACTCCAAAATTTATAATAGAAATCGTAGGGATTCGTAATTGGATTTGAAATTGTTGCTTGTAAATAGGTGCAAACTTCAGAAATTTGTTGCAATGGTGATTTAATAATCCCCCCTATAGTTTCATTTGTAGCATCAGAATCATCCAAATCATAAAAATGCTGGCTCTCTAGCAATCTTCTTATTATTGGAGCAATTTCATATCCATTATTATAAAAATCTTGTGCTAAAGGTGTAATGATATCTGTTTCAACTTCAGGAGTAATAGTACCTTTTACGAAATAAATATAAAGTTTTCTACAAATGTTTTTGGCAGTTGCATGTTGGTTAAAAACCATGTTTACAAAATCATTTAATTCTGTATCCATTCCAACATCCGTTGTAGCTGCAGTAATAACAGTGTTATTAAAGGCGCTACTGAATGTTTTTGGACTTGTATGATGCTGAGAAAAAAGATTGTATCCTTTAGGCAATAACGTTTCTGAATCAATCACATTTCTAGCTGAAACCCTTCTAAATCCAGTTAAAACTCGAGCGGCTTGAACAATGTCCGCTTCGGTATAATTGGTGTAATTTCCAGTCCCAATTTGCGGTCCTTTTCCAATGGTAAATAATTCTAAAAACTCTCTTGCATAATTTTCATTTGGTGCTGTTTTAGAATTAGTGGTGTTATTCAAATAGGTTAACATGGAATTGTTAAGCGTCATTTTCTTTGCTAGTGTTTTATAATTGCCGGAAGAATAAAAAAGTAGCAATCGAATATAATCATAAAATTCAGTAGGTGTTCCAGAACCACTCATTTCCACGGTAAAACAAGTCGATAAAAAATGTGACATTTTATATTTTAAATTCGGACTGTTTATGGCATTATACCACCACCATCCGCCAACTATTGCTCCTTTCCTAGCTTGACCAGTAAAAGAAGTGGCAGAAGCTGTTGATTCGGTCCAAAATCCGTCAGGTGCAGTTGTTGGAAGTGGGTCATAAGGGTATTGCACCGTTATTGGACTTGTCGTTAATAACAAATTCAAAGCTTGATTAGGAGTTAACAATGCGTATTGATCAATCAACGTTTTGGTATAAACAAAACTAGCTCTTCTCAATAAGTGCTTTGCATTCTTAATTCCTAAAATATTTGTATTTTGATTTAAAGATGCCATAATATTTTAATTATAACTATTTAGACTATAAAAATAGTTATAAGTTTAATGCAAATTTAACATTTATTTAAAAAAATACATTTTATTTTAACAAAGATTAGGTAGCTCCGTCGTAAATCTTTAAAATAACAATACGGTTTGCTTAATGTCAAATTCGAATTCTGTATATTTGCAGATTATTTAAAACCTTAAAAAATGATACAACTTCACGACAAACAATTTGTTCCATTTATTTCTGCCGAAGAAATAGATTTTGCTATTGCAACAATGGCAGCTCAAGTAGAAGCAGATTTTGCAGATGAAATTCCAGTTTTTGTAGGTGTTTTGAATGGTGCCTTTATGGTCGTTTCGGATTTTATGAAACACTACAAAAAACCTTGCGAAGTGAGTTTTATAAAATTGGCTTCTTATGAAGGAACCGAATCTACAAATGAAGTTAAACAGTTAATTGGTTTAAATCAAGATTTGTCTGGAAGAACCGTAATTGTTATTGAAGACATCGTTGATACTGGAAATACGGTTTTAGAATTGAAAGAATTATTCAAAAAACAAAACGTAAAACATTTCAAAATAGCTACACTTTTTTTCAAGCCTGAAGCATTTAAAAAAGATATAAAAATAGATTATGTAGGTATTCGAATTCCAAATAAATTCATAGTTGGATTTGGTTTAGATTACGACGGATTAGGAAGAAATTTACCTGAAGTATATCAATTAAAATAAATAATAATTAACTACAATCCGCACAAGCGGTACAAACAACACACATTACATCATGATTAACATTGTCTTATTTGGAAAGCCAGGCGCTGGAAAAGGAACTCAAGCAGAATTTTTAAAAGAAAAATACCATTTAACGCATCTTTCAACTGGG
>JBIPNF010000252.1:0-3424 GCA_044373885.1 Flavobacterium sp.
CGGAAATACGTGTCGATTTCAGTTGGTGGGATTGCATTTTTATCCAATTTTGTCAATGGATTGTACATGGTATTGTTCATTCCAAGCGAATTGTAAAAGTTGTCCTGACTTAATACATCCAACTTTTCACCAGTCATTCTTTCTAAATAATCTTTTAAAATTATAAAAGTAAAGTCACTGTATTTGTATTCTTTTTTAAGTGATAACTTACTATTTACAATCATTTTCATAATTGTGTCGTGATAATCATTTCTAATAAATAAACTATCAGCAACCTTTTTTGAAAATTGATCGTTTATAGTTTTGCTATAATATTTAGGTAAGGGAACTTTTGAACTGTCTAACGTAGCTTTATAGAAAGGAATCCAAGCTTGAAAACCTGCATAATGTGATAATAAATCTTTAAAAGGAATTGCTGCTTTATCAGAATTTTGGAAAATTGGAAGCATATCTCCTAATTTTGATTCCAAATTCACTTTCTTTTGATCGAATAATTGCATTACATTTGGCAGTGTCGAAATGATTTTTGTTAACGATGCAACGTCATAAACATCAGAATTTTTAACTTTTGTGTTGTTTTCATATGTAAGAGAACCAAATGATTTCTGATATATCACTTTCCCTTTACGAGCAACTAAAACTTGTAATCCGGGCGTCATTTTATTGTCAATGGCTTTGTTTGCTAAAACATCTATTTGTGCCAAAACAGCAGGATTCATTCCAACATTTTCAGGAGCTGAAAATCCTAACCGATTAATTTTTTCCGTTGATAAACCATCATTTACATTAAAATTTGGAAGTATTGAAACGGGTAATTTCCCCTTCGCTTCAATCGCTCCAAATAATAATTCAGCAGATACTTCTTGAGCAATATCGGCATTCTGATAGGAAACAACAACCGCTTCAATTTCATCAAAAGTAGCAACTGGAAGTAGTGAATAGGGTTTTGTAAATACATCTAAAATGACCTTGTTTTTCTTAGAAATTTCTTGTAACCATAATAATTCTGATGCGGTAAAATCTTGTTTTTTCCATGCCTTGTCCGATTTGTGGAAACCAACAATTACAGTAGTAAACTTACTTAATTGGACATTTAAACTGTCAATATTTTCATTAGCAACCTCTGTTATTTCTGTATATTTTTTTAAGGTTGAAACGAAAGAACTGTTTGTATCATCACCTAATTTAACATAGGCTATCTTATTGTTTTCTAATGATTTGATTGGTAAAATTTCATTTTTGTTTTTCAGAACAGTAACCGCATTTTCATACAATTGATATTGTAAAGCATCATTAGAAGTTGGGGTAATTTCCTTAATTAAATTTAAAGTATTTATAGGTTTATAAGTATTTAATCCTGCAAAATACTTGAATTTTAATATTTTCTTCACTGATTGAGATAACCTAAATTCAGAAATCAATCCGTTTTGGTAGGCCAAACAAATTTTTTCTATTGCTGCTGGAACATTTTCAGAAAATAAAAGAATATCATTTCCAGCCAAGAACGCTTCCAAGTCAATATCACCGGGCGTTAACGGAATTCCATCTTCCCTTTTGTAATTACTAGCGCCTTTCATGTTTAAAGCATCAGTGAAAACTAAACCATTAAATTCTAATTGATTTTTTAGAATATTGGTAACAACATTATACGATATTGAAGTGGGATAATTGATTCTTGGTTCTAAACTTGGCACGCTTAAATGCGCAACCATTACTGAAACCAATCCTTCCTGAAACATTTTTTTATAAGGATACAATTCAACCTCGTTAATTCTTTCTTTCGAAAAACTTACTAATGGCAATGATAAATGAGAATCAGTTTCGGTATCACCGTGTCCTGGAAAATGCTTTCCTGTAGAAAAAACGCCTTGTTTTTGAACACCTTTCATCAACGCAATAGCGCTGTTGGTTACGTTTTCTTTATTTTCCCCAAAAGAACGGAAACCGATAATTGGATTTTTTGGGTTGGTATTGATATCTAAAACTGGGGCAAAATTGAAATGTACGCCTAATCTTTTGCTTTCCAATCCCATTTTGGAACCTACTTTTTCGATTAATTTTGTATCACGAATTGCCCCCAAAGTCATATTCCAAGGAAAGCGATAGGTGGAATCCAAACGCATGCTCAACCCCCATTCAGCATCAATGCCTATAAACAAAGGTAATTTGGATTTAGATTGGTAACGATTTGTCAAATTGGCTTGTCGAACAGGTCCACCTTGAAAAAAAATCAAACCACCAATTTTTGATTCATTGATAAGTTTGTTAATAGAATTTATATGAATTGAATCTTTGTTGGAATAGGCTGCAACCATAAAGAGTTGACCCACTTTTTCGTCAAAACTCATTTGATTGTAAACACTGTCAACCCATTTTTCTTCCGCTTTTGATTCAGAAAAAAAAGGACTAAGGAAAGGTTTGTTATCTACAAATAAATTGGTGTCAAATTCATTTGCAATTGGATTTTTAGATTTGATATTTTTGGTTGTAGAACACGAAATTCCAAATGCTATTAGCATTACAACTAAAGAAAAACGAAGTAGAACTGATTTCATTAAATGAATTTATTTTAAAAAAAGCGACTGTGCCAACTATCCATTGCTGGAACTTCCCATGATTCATTGTATTCTGCAATATTATTTATCAAATTATTGAATACAATTGTATTTTCTGTAACTGCTTTATCCTTTGCCATTTTTTTGAAATCTAGCAATGTTTTATGTGCCACGTGTTCCCCTAATTTGAAAGTGACATTCATTTTATCCAATAGATCTACATCATATTTTTGTTCTAAATTTTGAATAAATTGAACCGAAGAATCTATCGAACAACCTGTTGCTGCTTGAACTTCTTGATTAACGGCAATAATAATAAACCGATTGTATTTCAATTCAAATGAAGCTTCCAAACTAGTTCCGTGTGCTGCCCAATTTTCAATAAACGCTTTTAAATCAACTTCAATAGCTGCAAATTCCTCGTCAGAGAATTTTCTGTTGGATTGATAAATCCATATTTTAGATTCTTCTGGTAAATTTTCGAAAGGAATGTACATGGTAATTTATTTATTAAATTCTGATTTATATAATTACAAATCTTGAGCATTTGCAATAAGTTCGGCAATATCCATAACTTTAACATCACCTTCTTTTTCTTTGTTTTTGATTCCATCGGTCATCATTGTGTTGCAAAATGGACATCCAGCAGCAATTATGTCTGATTTAGTTTCCAAAGCCTCTTCCGTTCTTTCGATATTCACTTCTTTATTTCCCGGTTCTGCATCCTTAAACATTTGAGCACCACCAGCTCCACAACACAAACCATTGGATTTTGAGCGTTTCATTTCAACTAATTCGGCATCCAATTTGAGAATTAATTCCCTAGGTGCTTCATATACATTATTGGCTCTTCCCAAATAACAAGGATC
>JBIPNF010000058.1:0-11745 GCA_044373885.1 Flavobacterium sp.
AGCATCATCAGCACCAAAAGTTGGCGCGGTATGTACAATTCCTGTTCCATCTTCGGTAGTTACAAAATCCCCAGCAATTACTCTAAAAGCATTTTCTGGGTTTTGATACGGCAAGGCAAATGGCATCAATTGCTCGTAACGAATTCCAACTAAATCAGAACCTTTACATTCGGCAAGAACTTGATATGGAATTTGTTTGTCACCAGCTTTAAAGTTTTCAAAATCGGCAATTTCAGTACTCTCAAAAAAGCCTTTTGAAAATTGTTTCCCAACCAAATTTTTAGCTAAAATCACATTAGAAGGAAGAAAAGTATATTGATTAAATGTTTTTACTAGAACATAATCTATTCTAGGCCCAACAGTTAAGGCTGTATTTGAAGGCAATGTCCAAGGCGTTGTTGTCCAAGCTAAGAAATAAATCCCATCCCCATCCCTTCCCAAAGGGAAGGGTGACGTTGCGCTAAAACCAAATGCTTTACCAACAGTATTTTCCGTTTCGTCACCCTTTCCTTCGGAGAGTCCCGAAGCTTCGGGAGAGGAGAGGAACTGCGCCACCACCGTTGTGTCGGTTACATCTCTATAACTTCCTGGTTGGTTCACTTCGTGAGAACTTAATCCTGTTCCGGCTTTTGGAGAATACGGCTGTATCGTGTAGCCTTTGTACATCAAATCCTTGTTATAGATTTGTTTCAAAATCCACCAAACCGATTCCATATATTTGGATTTGTAGGTTACATACGGATTTTCCATATCTACCCAATAGCCCATTTTTTCAGTTAAATCGTTCCAAACATCGGTGTACCGCATTACGGTTCTCTTGCACGCTTCGTTGTATTCTTCAATGGAAATGGACTTTCCTATATCTTCTTTTGTAATTCCTAATTCCTTCTCAGTGCCTAATTCTACAGGCAAACCATGCGTATCCCAACCTGCTTTTCGCTTTACTTGAAAGCCCTTTTGAGTTTTATACCTGCAAAAAATATCTTTAATAGCCCGCGCCATAACGTGGTGAATTCCTGGCAATCCATTTGCCGAAGGCGGACCCTCAAAAAACACGAAAGGTTTATTCCCTTCGCGAGTTGTAACGCTTTTCTCGAATATGTTTTCTTTTTTCCAAAAATCCAAAACTTCCGATGCCACACTTGGCAAGTCAAGTCCCTTGTATTCAGTAAATTTAGTGCTCATTTTATCCTTTTCTTAAATCGATTTGCGAAAGTAATAAATTTATGTCGAAAGTCGAAAGTCAAACCGCGAAAGTTATGATTGCAATGATAATTTTGTTGAATTTATTGTTTTTTTGATTGCGAAACTTCCAAAATGAAAAACCCTCACATTTCTGCAAGGGTTCTATACTTAAATCTAAAATTGTATATTAACTACCGCACATTTCACAGTCCTCTGGCCCCGTATTTTTAGCTAGTTCTATCATAGCTCGGTATTCTTCTGGGGACATTTCTACAGGTTCGTTTAAAACGGCAATTGGCTGTAATTTAGGTTCCAATACCTGTTCGGTTACTTCAATTGGCTCTGCTTTTTTGTCGTTATTTAATGTAAATTTGATGGCGTCAACTGCTGCTTTTGTTCGCAAGTAGTACATTCCGGTTTTCAATCCTGATTGCCAAGCGTAGAAGTGCATAGACGTTAATTTTGAATAATTTGCGTTTTGCATGAACAAGTTCAACGATTGTGATTGATCTACAAAATATCCTCTGTGTCGTGACATATCGATGATATCTTTCATGGACATTTCCCAAACGGTTTTGTACAATTCCTTCAAATCTTGTGGTATATTTAGGTTTTGAACGGATCCGTTTTCACGCATTAATTCTTGTTTTAGAGTTTCTGTCCAAAGTCCTAATTTTACTAAATCTTCAAGCAAGTGTTTATTGACCACAATGAATTCGCCCGAAAGTACACGTCTCGTATAAATATTAGAAGTGTAAGGCTCAAAAGCTTCGTTGTTACCTAATATCTGCGAAGTCGAAGCAGTTGGCATTGGCGCTACTAATAGCGAGTTTCTTACTCCGTTTTTCAACACTTCTTTACGCAATGCTGCCCAATCCCATCGGCCTGAAAGTTCTTCGTCTTTCAATCCCCAAAGGTTGTACTGGAATTCTCCTTGCGAAATTGGCGAACCTTCATAACTTGAATACGGTCCTTCTTCGATTGCCAATTCCATAGATGCGGTTACGGCAGCAAAATATAATGTTTCGAAAATTTCTTGGTTTAATTTTTTAGCTTCGTCACTTGTAAATGGCAAACGCAACATGATAAAAGCATCGGCCAATCCTTGTACTCCCAAACCAATTGGACGGTGTCGCTTGTTTGAATTTTCACCTTCAATTACAGGATAATAATTTCTGTCGATTACTTTATTCAAGTTTCTGGTCACGCGTTTGGTAACGGTAAATAACAAATCGTGGTTGAATTTTCCGTTTTCTACGAACATTGGCAAAGAAAGAGAAGCCAAATTACAAACTGCAATTTCGTCTTTCGATGTAAATTCCATAATCTCTGTACACAAGTTCGATGAACGAATGGTTCCCAAATTTTTCTGGTTCGATTTTCTGTTGGCCGCATCTTTGTACAACATATATGGAGTTCCAGTCTCGATTTGTGATTCTAGAATTTTCTCCCATAATTCGTGCGCTTTGATGGTTTTTCTACCTTTTCCTGCCGCTTCATACGAAGTATATAAGGCTTCAAATTCTTCTCCATGCACATCGTATAAGCCCGGACATTCGTTAGGACACATTAACGTCCAAAGTCCGTCATCTTGAACACGTTTCATGAATAGATCGGAAGTCCACATTGCAAAAAACAAATCTCTGGCGCGCATTTCTTCTTTTCCAGTATTCTTTTTCAAATCCAAGAAGTCGAAAATATCAGCGTGCCAAGTTTCAATATAAATGGCAAAACTACCTTTACGTTTTCCACCACCTTGATCTACGTATCGTGCGGTATCATTGAAAACACGTAACATAGGAACAATTCCGTTTGAAGTTCCGTTGGTGCCGCGAATATAAGATCCTGTTGCGCGAACATTATGAATTGAAAGTCCAATTCCACCCGCTGATTGAGAGATTTTAGCCGTTTGTTTGAGTGTATCATAAATCCCATCAATGCTATCATCCTGCATTGCCAAAAGGAAACAAGAAGACATTTGTGGTTTTGGAGTTCCCGCATTGAACAATGTTGGTGTTGCGTGAGTAAAGAATTTTTTCGACATTAAGTCGTAGGTTTCTATCACAGAAGTCAAATCATCCAAGTGAATTCCAACAGAAACACGCATTAACATGTGCTGCGGACGTTCCACGATTTTTCCGTTTATTTTCAACAAGTACGAACGTTCCAAAGTTTTGAAACCAAAATAATCGTAGTTAAAATCTCTGTTGTATATGATGTGCGAATCCAAAAATTCGGCGTTGTCCATAATTACTTTGTGCACTTCTTCTGAAAGCAAAGGTGCGTCTTGACCATTTCGTGGGTTCACGTAATGATACATTTCGTTCATCGTTTCTGAGAACGATTTTTTGGTATTGGAATGCAAATTCGAAATCGCAATTCTCGCTGCCAATTGTGCATAATCAGGATGTGCAATGGTCATCGAAGCCGCAGTCTCTGCTGCTAAATTATCTAATTCTGACGTAGAAACTCCATCATAAAGGCCTTCTATTACTCGCATTGCTACTTTTACAGCATCAACTAAATCGTTCAAACCGTAACATAGTTTTTTAATTCTATCGGTAATTTTGTCGAACATCACAGGCTCTTTGTGGCCATCTCTTTTTACTACGTACATACTTTTTTTGTTTTTAAAACAGAAAATCCCTTCGCTGTTTTTCGTTATTTGTAATTTATGCTGAACTTGTTTCAGTATTTTTTTGGGAGCTTTTTACTTCGTCAGTTCGCTGCGCTCGTGTCCAGCTATCCATTGCAATCCGCGCCCAAAAGCGTGGGATTTCCATTACTATCTGTGCTAGGGCTTCAGATGCAGGATTTTTTTCGAGTACTAATCGCGATTTTATAAAAAACCGCAACGTTAAGTGGTGTAGAATTTTATTTTTTAGAAATCGGCATCAAAACTAATTTTCTGTGCTTGGGAATCTGTATTCATAACTCCCGATTTTTGATATTCGGCTACTTTCTTTTCAAAGAAATTGGTTTTTCCTTGAAGCGAAATCATATCCATGAAATCAAAAGGATTTGAAGTATTATATTCTCTATCGCATCCTAATTCCACTAATAATCTGTCGGCTACAAATTCCAAATACTGTGTCATTAAAACCGCATTCATCCCGATTAAACTTACTGGAAGCGATTCGGTAATGAATTCTCTTTCAATTTTTAGTGCATCTACAATAATCTCACGAATTCTATTTTTCGGAACTTTATTCACCAAGTGATGGTTGTGTAAATGAACCGCAAAATCACAGTGAACTCCTTCGTCACGAGAAATTAATTCGTTTGAAAAGGTTAATCCTGGCATTAAACCACGTTTTTTCAACCAATATATAGAGCAAAAAGCGCCTGAAAAGAAAATCCCTTCTACGGCTGCAAAAGCAATTAATCTTTCGGCAAAAGAGTCCGATTCGATCCATTTCAAAGCCCAATCTGCTTTTTTCTTAATCGCAGGAAATACATCTAATGCATTGAACAAATCATCCTTTTCAGCTTCGTCTTTTACATACGTATCAATCAAAAGAGAATAGGTTTCGCTATGAATGTTTTCCATCATAATTTGGAACCCATAGAAAAATTTAGCTTCCGCATATTGTACTTCGTTTACAAAATTTTCGGCTAAATTCTCGTTTACAATCCCATCAGAAGCAGCGAAAAATGCTAAAATATGTTTTACAAAATAACGTTCCTCATCGGAAAGTTTATTGTTCCAATCGTTCAAATCTTGCGACAAGTCAATTTCTTCAGCAGTCCAAAAACTAGCCTCCATTTTCTTGTACCATTCCCATATATCATGGTGCTTGATTGGAAAAATCACAAAGCGATTTTTATTTTCTTGTAAAATTGGCTCTACTGATGACATATTAGGTTGAGGTTTATGGAATTATATAAAAGATTTATTTGTCAAATCTGAGATACAAAGATTGTGAATTATTGCGGTAAAAAAAAGCCAAACTTATTCACAATTAGCAATAGTTTTTAACAATATTAAAAGGAGTTTCAAATTTTTAAACATAAATTTAAAATATTGTAAATCAAGTATTTAAATATTATTTAAATCCCTGAGGTGCCGTAAAATATAAGAATTTTGATTGAAAGAAAAGCCGTAAAAAAAGATTTTTTTGAGCGTTTATTTTTTAATTTCTTGAGCTACTTTTTCAAGTTCCATATACCAATCTTCCCCAAATCGACGAATAAGAGCCTCTTTGACAAATTTATAAACAGGCACTTCCAATTCTTTGCCTAAAGAACAGGCATCGTCGCAAATTTCCCATTTATCATAATTGACAGCGGCGAATTCAGTAAAATCTTTCACCCGAATTGGATACAAATGACAAGAAACAGGTTTTTTCCAGTCGATTACCCCTTGGTTGTACGCTTGCTCAATTCCACAAAGTGCGGTTTTTCCGTCATATATAACATAGGCACAATCTTTTTCATCAATCAAAGGGGTTTCTAGATCGCCATCGGTGCCTTTTCTCCAAGTTCCTTGCGCTTCGATAGCTGCGATTCCTTCTTTGCGAAGAAAGGGTTTTACTTTCGGATAAATAGATTCGAGGATTTTGGTTTCTTCAATACTTAGTGGCGCTCCTGCGTCGCCGTCAACACAACATGCGCCTTTACAAGCGGACAAATTGCACACAAATTCCTTTTCTAATATGTCTTCCGAGACGATGGTTTTTCCTATTTGAAACATCCTGCAAATATAACTATTGTTTTGAATAGCTAACGTATAAAACTTAATAATAACAATCGGTTAAACTATTTTATAGGTTTATTTTTTATGCTAAAACATCTGTTATTAGTGACGGGAATAGCCCGATGATGATGTTGAGGACGATTGCGATTACGGCTACGGCATAGAAAACGAATGGCGTTTTTACGGTAGCTTCTTCTGGCTCTTTGGTGTACATTGCCAAGATTAATTTGAAATAGTAACCCACACTGATGATGGAGTTGATAACAGCAGCAATTACTACGATTAAATAGCCAGCTTGGATGGTTTGGGTAAACAACATAAATTTAGCAAAGAATCCTGCGAATATTGGAATTCCTGCCATTGACAACAAAGAAGCTGTTACTACAGCTGCCATTATTGGGTTGGATTTTCCTAATCCGTTGAAGTTGCTAATTTCTTCGTTGCCTTTGTTTTTACAAACATAAAGCAAAACACTGAAGGCTGCAATTCCGGCTAATGCATATGCCGACGCATAGTACAATAGACTTCCTGCGGCGGTTGTTGCGCTCAATAAAACCATTAGCATAAATCCAGCGTGCGATATTCCTGAGAATGCCAACATCCGTTTTACATTCGTTTGTTTTAATGCCATAATGTTTCCAACGGTCATTGATGCGATAGAAATTACGACAATTACGATTTGGAATCCGTAGGTGATTTCTACGTTCATTGCGGTTAATAGTTTATATAATGTTGCCATTGCTACCACTTTTGCCAAGGTACTCATTGTAGCTGTTGTTAATGCTGGTGAGCCTTCGTATACATCGGGTGCCCAAAAGTGAAATGGTACGGCTGCAATTTTAAATAACATTCCGATGGTTAGCAATACAATTCCGATGAAGAACCAAGAAGGTAATTCGGCGGATTGTGATAATTCACTGATTTCCGTGATATCGAATGTTCCCATTGCGCCATAAATAAGGCAAATTCCAAATAATAATATCCCCGAAGCGAAAGATCCCATTAGGAAATATTTCAAACCTGCTTCATTACTTTTTATGTTGGTTCTATCGGATGCCGCTAAAATGTAAAGTGAAATTGATAATACTTCGATTCCTAAAAAGAACATGGAAAGGTTTCCAAAAGATACCATCGCGACTGCTCCTGACAATAGAAATATTTTTATAGCAATATAATCGGAGATTTTTGATTGGTGATTTTCATAGAAATTATGACTTAGTGCCACCAAGAAAATCGTTAATACAATAAATAAACTGGAAAAGGCAACTGAGAATTTGCTAACTACAATCATATTATTATAATAGGTTGCTGGCGAATTATATTCGGAGATATTGAGTCCTAATATGGCGAGTAAACCAATAATTGTTACTGGAATAATGGCTTTTCTGAAATTTAAGATTTCAAATAAAAGGCATAAAACACCTAATCCTATTATTGCTATTAATGTATTCATTGTTTAAATTTTAGATTTCGGAATTTGAAGATTTGAATTGCTTCGTAGTCGAAAATCGTTATAGTATTATTTTGAATTTTTATATTTTGAATGCTTAACCGAATCTGTTGATGCTAACTAAAATTGATTCTAAACTTGGTGTTATCAAATCTAGAATTGGTTTTGGATAGAATCCGAAGAAGAATAAAACAGCAACAATTACTGTCAATGAAACCCCTTCGTTTAGTGTGATATCAGAAAATATTTTGGCATTTGTTTCTCCCAACATTGAATTTTGAAACATTTTCAACATATAATAGGCTCCCAAAATAATGGTGGTTCCTCCTAAAATGGCAAACCAAATATTTGTTTCTGAAAGGCTATACAATACCGTGAACTCTCCAACAAAATTAAAAGTTGACGGTAATGCCACGGATGCCAAAACTAAAATCATAAATAGTGACGTGAAATTTGGTGCTTGTGAGCGAATGCCTCCCATTTCAGAAATGGTATTTGTTTGATACCTGCGGAAGATAATTTCGGCAGCAAGAAACAATCCTACAATCACAAAACCGTGAGAAATCATTTGAAGCACTGCCCCACGCAACCCATCAAGAGTTAGTGTATATGCTCCTGCAGCTATTAATCCAACGTGCGCTAATGAAGAATAAGCCAACAATTTTTTTAAGTCTTTTTGTCTCAAAGCTACAATTGAACCATAGATTACGCCTGCAATTCCAATGGATACAAAAACGTAAATGTATTGTTTTGCTGCTAAAGGTGCTATTTGTAATTGCCAACGGATTACGCTATACAATCCCATTTTTAGCATAATTCCCGATAAAAGCATTGTTCCAACGGTTGGCGCTTTTTGATAAACACTCGCCTGCCAAGAATGAAATGGAATCAATGGAATCTTTATTGCATATGCCAAGAAGAAGGCTAAGAATATCCAGAATTGTTCTGTTTCAGATAATATCACTTGACACAAATCAACAAGTAAGAAGTTGTTTGTTTTTTGGTATAAATAAGCGAAAGCCGCTAACATGAACAACGAACCTGCCAAAGTAAAAACAAAGAATTTTATAACTGCTTTTTTACGTTCTTCGGCATCACCATTACCCCAAAGTAAGGCAATAAAATAAATTGGTATTAATGATAATTCCCAGAAAATATAATATAAAATTCCATCAGCAGCCAAGAAAGTTCCTGTCATTGCGAAAGCCATAAACAGAATTAAAGCATAAAAACTTTTGCTATTTTTATAGTCATTTCCAAAAGACGAGAAGATGATAATTGGTGTTAAAGAAGCAGTTAATAATAGCATTGCTAATGAAAGGCCGTCAGCGTGAAGTGCAAAATAAATAGTTGGTTTTGAAATCCAAGCACTTATATAGCTGATGTTTTCGCCTAAATTATAATGATTCAACAATACAATTGAACAACCTAATGCTGCCAAACTAAATAACAAGGCAATTTTTGAAGCGAATTTATCACCCGCTAAAAACGTTGCGAATGCGCCAACTAAAAGTATAATTAATATAAGAGATACATTCATAGTATAATTATTGAGCTATAAATAAACAGGTTAATAGTACGCAAATCCCCAAGACAAAAGCAAAAAGATACAGTCCGATGCTTCCACTTTGTACTTTTTTTCCTTGCGTTCCGATGGCTTCAGTGACTTTTCCAAATCCATATACAAATGAAGACAATGAAGTTTCCAAAACGTCTCTGAAGAAACGAGAAGCGGCATTTATTGGATTTACAAAAATAATAGTATAGGCTTCGTCAAGATAATATTTGTTGTATAAAACTTTGGCAATTCCTGAAATTTCTGTATCTTCGGAAGGAACTTGACTTTGCTTAATGTATTTTGCAAATGCAATTGAGATACCAATAATGGCACCCACTAAAGCAATTCCCATCAATATATATTCTGTAGTCCCAAGGCTTCCTTCGTGACCCGTTTTTGTAATAATTGGTTCTAAATAATGATGTAACCAATTGCTTCCTGGAAAATTAATCAATCCGCCAAACGTGGCAA
This sequence comes from Flavobacterium sp., assembly GCA_044373885.1. Taxonomy (GTDB): domain Bacteria; phylum Bacteroidota; class Bacteroidia; order Flavobacteriales; family Flavobacteriaceae; genus Flavobacterium. The sequence continues at coordinate 9,361 of JBIPNF010000058.1, forward strand.
GAATTGCTAAAATTATCAATGGCAATGTGATTAATTTTGGGGATTCGTGTAAATGACTTTTTTGATGTTCTGTACCTCTAAATTCCTTGAAAAATGTAAGATACATCAATCGGAACATATAGAAAGCAGTCATAATTGAAGCAATCGAACCAATAACCCAAAGTGGAATATCAGTGTGGAAAGCCGTCATTAATATTTCATCTTTAGACCAAAACCCTGCAAAAGGAAAGATTCCAGAAATGGCTAATGAAGCAATTAACATTGTGAAAAACGTAATTGGCATTGCTTTTTTCAAACCGCCCATTTTTCGCATGTCTTGTTCTCCGTGCAAGGCGTGAATTACAGAACCCGAACCCAAGAATAAACACGCTTTAAAGAAGGCGTGCGTGATTACGTGGAAAACGGCAACTTGATAAGCACCAAGTCCCAGAGCAAGAAACATTAACCCTAATTGTGAAACGGTAGAATACGCCAATACTTTCTTGATATCATTTTGAACCAATCCAATTGTTGCGGCTACCAAAGCTGTAATTGCTCCAATAATTGCAATCAGATTTTGAATTTGTGGTGCTAAATCAAATAAGAAATTCAATCTTGTAATCATAAATATTCCCGCCGTTACCATTGTTGCAGCGTGAATTAATGCTGAAACTGGTGTTGGTCCCGCCATTGCATCTGGCAACCAAGTATATAAAGGAATTTGCGCCGATTTTCCTGAAGCTCCAATAAATAAAGCTAAGGCAGCAGCTGCAATCCAAAAGGTTTCGCCACCATTGGTGCCACCAAGAATCAGTTCTTTAAGTTCAACAAAATCAGTAGTTTTAAATAAACTTGCAATAATAAATATTCCGATTAGCAAACCTAAATCTCCAATTCGGTTCATAATAAAAGCCTTTTTAGCAGCATCATTGAAATCTTGATTTTTATACCAAAATCCAATTAACAGGTACGAACAAAGTCCAACGCCTTCCCAACCAATGAACATAACTAATAAATTACTTCCTATTACGAGGGTAATCATAAAGAATATGAACAGATTTAAATAGGCAAAAAACTTGTGCATATTTTCATCATCGTGCATATAACTGATAGAATACAGATGAATTAACGATCCAATTCCTGTTACAAACAACAACCATAAAAGCGACAATTGATCTAAAAGAAATCCAAATTTTACATTGAAATTACTAAACGACATCCAATCGAATAAATTGATTTGGATAGGTTGTTTAGTTGCATTGATTTGCAAGAAAAAATAAAGTGTCACTGCAAAAGAAACCACTACAGAAAGTGTTCCAAGAGTTCCAGAAAGGGTTTTTCCAAGACTTTTTCCGAAGAATACATTTAATAAAAATCCTAAAAAAGGAGTCAATACTAAGACTAAAGCTAAATTGGTATCCATTAAATTATCCTTTTAAATTTTTCAAATTATCGATATCAATCGAACCTAAATTTCTAAATATTGAAACCAATATCGCCAATCCTACCGCAACTTCTGCTGCAGCAACCGCCATCGAGAAAAACACGAAAACTTGGCCTTGGGCATCTTGGTGGTACGTTGAAAAAGCTACAAAAAGCAAATTCACGGCATTCAACATAATTTCAATCGACATAAATACGATAATGGCATTTCGTCTGTATAACACCCCAAAAACACCAATACTAAAAAGTATTACCGCAAGGAATATATAGTTTTCAATACCTATTTGATTTAAAATATTATTCATCTTATTTTTCTGTTTTTTCTCTTTTAGACAATAACACCGTTCCAATCATCGCCACCAAAAGTAAAATGGAAGCATATTCAAAAGGCACCATATATTCATTCAATAATACGTTTCCTAATTTTTTAATCGATTGAAAGTCTTCTCCGGTTGCGTCATATTCTCCAACGATAGGTTTAGAATTCACGAAAATCGCAATCAAAATCAAACACGTCGAACAAAACAAAATCACCGCCGCCAATCTCGTAACTCGAGGTTTGTGTACTTCGTTTTCCTTATTCAAATTCATCAACATTATCGTAAACAAAAACAAAATCATAATCGCTCCAGAATACACGATAATGTGAACAATGGCAAGAAATTGAGAATTCAATAATAAATAATGACCAGCAATCGAGAAAAAGCAAATCACCAAATAAATAGCGCTGTGTATCGGATTTCTACTGAAAACCGTCAAAAAAGCAGTCGATAGAGTAATCGCCGCTAACACACAAAAGATTATAAGAAGTGCTGACATTAGTTTGCGTTTTTAAGTTGAGCATTTTGCATTGCAATGTCCAATGGCATTACCAATCTGTCTTTTCCAAAAATAAAATCTTCTCTTTCATAACTTGAAGGAACCAATTCTTTCGAAATTGTCAAGTAAATTGCATCTTTCGGA
>JBIPNF010000005.1:0-35716 GCA_044373885.1 Flavobacterium sp.
GTTCAACATTAGGCTTAACAATTGACGCCACTACAGGAGCAATTACGCCAAGTACAAGCACACCAGGAAACTATGTTGTGACCTATACTATAGCCGCCGCTGCAGGATGTTCACAAGTTACAACCACTACTAATATTGTTGTTACAAAAGCACCCACTGCTTCAATCACTTATGCTGGAACGCCATTTTGTACTACTTTATCTTCAGGTCAAGCGGTAACTTTAACAGGAACTGATGCCTACACCGGGGGAGTTTATAGTTCAACCACAGGTATAACAGTTGATGCAACTACAGGAGCAATAACGCCAAGTTCAAGTAGTAATGGAACCTATACTGTTACTTATTCTACACCAGCAAGCGCAGGATGTGCTTCGATACCCGCTGCAACAAGTGTTGTAATTACAGCAGTTCCAACCGCTACAATTAGTTATATTGGAACACCATTTTGTACTACTTTAACTTCAGCTCAGGCGGTTACTTTATCAGGAACCAACGCTTATACTGGAGGAACGTATAGCTCAACATTAGGCTTAACTATTGACGCCACTACAGGAGCTATTACGCCAAGTACAAGCACACCAGGAAACTATGTTGTAACCTATACTATTGCCGCCGCTGCAGGATGTTCTCAAGTTACAACCACTACTAATATTGTAGTTACAAAAGCACCAACGGCTTCAATCACTTATGCTGGAACCCCATTTTGTACTACTTTATCTTCAGGTCAAGCGGTTACTTTAACAGGAACTGATGCCTACGCCGGAGGAGTTTATAGTGCAACCACAGGTCTAACTGTTGATGCAGCTACAGGAGCAATAACACCAAGTTCAAGTAGTAATGGAACCTATACTGTTACTTATTCTACACCTGCAAGCGCAGGATGTGCTTCGGTACCCGCTGCAACAAGTGTTTTAATTACAGCAGTTCCAACTGCTGCAATTTCTTATACTGGAACACCATTTTGTACTACTTTAACATCGGGTCAAGCGGTTACATTATCAGGGACCAACGCTTACACAGGGGGAACATATAGCTCAACATTAGGCTTAACAATTGACGCCACTACAGGAGCAATTACGCCAAGTACAAGCACACCAGGAAACTATGTTGTGACCTATACTATAGCCGCCGCTGCAGGGTGTTCACAAGTTACAACCACTACTAATATTATTATCAACCCAATTCCAGTGGCTATAGCTTCGCCATCTGTAGTTACAATTTGTTCATTAGATACAACCAATATCTCATTAACTAGTAATGCAATTGGAACTGCCTACGTTTGGACTTCAGCTCAAACAAATGTAACGGGAGCTTCGTCAGCCACAGGAAATAGTATAACAGATGCTTTAACGGCAACAGGCTCAATACCAGGAACGGTAGTTTATACCATTACCCCAACCGGAAGTGGTTGTGCTGGATTACCAATAACAGCAACTGTGACTGTAAATCCATTGCCGATAGCAACCATCTCTGGGACAACAATAATTTGTAATGGATCATCAACAACTATTTCTTTTACAGGCACTCCGAATTCAACAGTTTCTTATACTATTAACGGTGGAGCCAACCAAACGGTAGGCTTGAACAATTTAGGGTTTGCGTCAGTGGCGACGGGTAATTTGACAATAACTACTACTTTTCAATTGGTAAGTGTTCGCTCCTCAGGAATTCCATCCTGTAGTCAAACGCAATTTGGTTCAGCGGTTGTTACTGTAATTCCAGTGCCACTTGTTAATTCTGTAGTATCCTCTCCAAGTATTTGCTCGGGGCAGCCAACAGGAATCTCACTTTCAAGTAATGTTATTACGGCTATTTTGAATTGGACAGTAACACAATCTGGAGTTTCAGGAGCTAGTGCAGGAACTGGTCCTATTATATCTCAAAATCTTTTCGCTACAGGTGTAACTCCAGGATTTGTAACGTATTATATTACTGCCAATGAAGGTGCTTGTCAAGGGCCTGTCACTCCAATTACAATAAATGTTAATCCAGTTCCAGTGGTAACCCCATCAACGGTATTGCAATCGGTTTGTTCAGGAAGTGTATCTCCAATTCTATTAACTAGTAATGTAGCCGGAACGACATTCAGTTGGAATGTAGTTCAAAATAATGTTACTGGAGCAAGCAACGGAACGGGTAGTATAATTGCTCAAGTATTAACAGCAACAAGCAACAATATTGGTGAAGCGGTATATTCGATAACACCTCTCATCGGAGGCTGTCCGGGTGTTCCAATGATTGTTACCGTTAGAGTAAATCCAATCCCAGTTGCAACAGCTAATACTGCAGTTACAACAATTTGTTCTTCTGCAACTACCAATATCGCATTAACAAGCAGTATTGCAGGAACCACTTTTTCATGGACGGTTATCCAAACTGGAATCTTCGGAGCAACCTCTGGAAGTGGGTCTACAATAAATCAAACGTTAACTACAGTTGGAAGTATTCAAGGAACCGTTATTTATACCATTACACCAACATTTAATGGTTGTCCAGGTGCTCCAATAACGGTTAGTATAACCGTTAATCCAACTCCAGAAGTATTTGGATCTGCAAGTGCTACAATTTGTAGTGGGGAGTCGCCTAACATATCGTTATTCCCAAGTATAGCCGCTACAACATTTGCATGGACAGTAAATACTATAAATGTATTAGGAGCACAAGTTGGAACTGGAGTCGTAATCAATGATGTTTTAACGGCATCGCCTAATTTGGGAACAGCTATTTATATTGTAACTCCAACTGCTAATGGATGTTCCGGGACTCCATTGATTGTAAGCATAATAGTTAATCCTGCGCCAGCACCACTTATCAGTGATGGTGTAATTTGTATGGATCAAGTCACGAATGTTTCGTATCAAAACTACGTTTTAGATACTTATTTAAGTAATGTAACGTATGATTTTGAATGGTATTTTAATGGAGTAATACTAAACGGAGCGGTAAATAGTGCATACGAAGCAACTCAAGCGGGTACCTACTCCGTTTTAGTAACCAATACAGCGACAGGTTGTAAATCGCTGATGACTCAGGCGGTTGTTGTTGTGTCCTTCCCAGGGATTTCTATGAACACAGTTGAAAGCTTAGCCTTTAGTGATAATGCTACAATTACTATTGATGTAACACCGCCAAATACGATTTATCAATATTCATTAGATAACGGTCCAATGCAAAGTTCAAATTTGTTTGCCAATGTAGCCCTAGGACCACATATTGTATTGGTAACTGACGATAATGGTTGTACGAATTTGACGAAACTTGTAACAATAATTGGTTATCCAACTTATTTTACTCCAAACGGAGATGGTTATCACGAAACGTGGAATATTGTAGGATTGGGGGCAACTGCCAAAGTGTTTATTTATGATAGATATGGAAAATTAATCAAACAAATTAGCCCAACAGGCGAGGGATGGGATGGAACGTTAAATGGAGAACCGTTAATGGCAAGCGACTATTGGTTTTCTGTTGAATATTCAGAACCCCAAACAGGAGAAAGTAAAGAATTCCGATCACACTTTTCTTTGAAGAGATAATTTAATATTTTTTAAAAACGCTCTCAATTAATTCAAATAAATATTCAAAATTGAAATTTTTTTATATTTTTGTAATCGATTGCATTAATTGATATTGAAGCTTACGTTTAAAAAATATTGAAAAAAAATAAAAAAGTAAAATGAATAAAATAGTATTACTAGTAACATTTGTATTTATATTTAATAATGCTTCTGGACAAAATTATTGCATGACACAACCTGAGGGATTCGGTGCTGCAGCTACAGGAGGAGGAAATGCAATTCCAATTACTGTTACTAACTATACGGCTTTTAAAAACGCGTTGTCGTCAACAACTGCTGCCACCTCAGTTATTTTGGTTTCTGGAATTATTGATTGTGTCTATACGAGTGTTACCTTAAATAATAAAACTATTATCGGCTTGCCAGGAGCTCGACTTAGAAATATTCAAATTACTGTTGGTAATTTTGTTACTTCTTCCCAAAATTCAGGAATTTTATATATTAAACCTGGATCGAATAATGTAATAATTAGAAATCTAATATTTGAAGGTCCTGGCGCTTATGATGTTGATGGTCGTGACAATCTAACTTCTGAAGCAACTAATTTATGGGTAGATCATTGTGAATTTCAAGATGGAATGGATGGTAATTTTGATATTAAAGGATTGGCGGACAATACCACTGTTTCATGGTGTAAATTCACCTATTTAAAACCTGCAATAGCCGGAGGTTCAGGAGGTTCAAACGATCACCGTTTTTCAGGATTATTAGGTTCTTCAGGAACTGATTTTCCTTCAGATGGCCATTATAGTGTTACCTTTCAGAATTGCTATTGGGCTAACGGCTGTAAAGAAAGAATGCCAAGGGCTAGAAATGCTCAAATTCATTTGCTAAATTGTTATTATAACACAAACGTTTCTGGGTCTTTAGCTATTGGACTAGGTGGAGGGGATAATAATCTATCTTGTTATGTTGAGAATTGCAATTTTGCAAACATTTCAAGTGTATACAGAAACTACAATATTACAGACGGAGGAACAGTTACCTTAAAATTTGTTGGTTGCCTTAACGGAACTACCAATGTAGGTTCCTTAGCGGCACCTACTTATTCATATACTGTAATCCCTGTAAATGATGTCGCTACTTTTGTTTCAAATACAAATTGTGGAGCTGGTGCTAAACTGAGTGTTTCTGCAACAGGAGTGCTATCTACTAGTTGCCCAAACGTAATGGGCTTGACCGAAATCACATCAAATTTTGAAGTTAATCACTATCCAACTTTTGTTGAAAAAGAAATGAATATTGATTTCCCTATGATTATTTCTGGAGAAGCTAAGGTATCTGTATATTCAATTTCTGGTAAAAAAGTCTTTTCTCGCATAAATATTGTTTCACCTCTTCAAAAAATTACACTTAATTTATCAGAATTAGCTAGTGGATTATATCTTGCTACTATTCAAATTAATCAATTTTCAACTAATTGGAAATTTATTAAGAAGTAATTTAAATTATTATTTGCTATTCATTTATTTTTAAAAAAAGTAAGTATTCCATTTTTTATTTTATAATTTGTTTCTCAAATAATCGTTTTTCATAATAAAATCGGTATTTATTTCACATTTAATTTTTTTATATGTTTTTATTTGGTAATATTATAATTTATATATATGTTTGTGTAATCGATTACATCATTTGTTAACTCTTTAAAAACCCCTTAAATCATTTAGATTTATATAATTATTATGATTAAAAAAGTATTTTTTGGTTTTCCATTTATATTATTACCTGTGTTGGTGCTTTTATCTTCATGTGCTTCAAACAAACAATATTCTGATAAGAGTAGTGAGGCTGCATGGAAATATGCATTGAAAAATATTGAAACAATAAAAGAGCCTGTTTTTCAAAACAAAGTTTTTGATGTTACTATTTATGGTGCAAAAGGAGATGGAGTTTTTGATAATACTGAGATATTTAAAAAAACAATTGAACTTTGTTCTCAAAATGGCGGAGGAATTGTGTTAGTTCCTAAGGGTAAATTTTTTACAGGTCCAATTCATTTAGAAAGTTATGTTAATTTACATATCGAAGAGGATGCTGAAATTCTTTTTAGTACAAATCCGTCTGATTATCCGTTGGTTGTAACTTCATTTGAAGGAATAGAAGTGATGAATTATTCTCCTTTATTATATGCATACCAAAAAACAAATGTAGCTATTACAGGAAAAGGAACAATAAATGGTCAAGGTAATAACGTGAATTGGTGGCCGTGGTCCGGAAAAGATACTTATGGCTGGAAAAAAGGGGGTCCAAAGCAAAATGTTGATAAATTGATGTCTATGGCTGAAGCTGGCGCATCGGTTTCCGAAAGAGTATTCGGGGCGGGAAATTATTTGAGACCAAATTTTGTTGAATTTTTTGAGTGTACTAATGTAATGCTTAAAGACTTAAAAATCATTAATGCTCCTTTTTGGGTTATTCACCCAATGAAATCTACCAATGTTATTATTGATGGTGTTACCGTAACAAGCCATGGTCCTAATAATGATGGTTGTGATCCAGAATATTCAAAAAATGTAATTATTAGAAATTGTAATTTTAATACTGGAGATGATTGTATTGCAATCAAATCAGGTAGGGATACTGATGGAAGAAGGGTTGGAATTACTTCAGAAAATATTTATATTCAAAATTGCAAAATGTATGATGGGCACGGTGGTGTAACTATTGGAAGTGAAATATCTGCGGGTGTAAGAAATGTATTTGTTGAGAATTGCATGATGGATAGCCCAGAACTTGAAAGGGCCTTCAGAATAAAATCAAATTCCCGTCGAGGTGGATTTGTAGAGAATTTATATGCGAGAAATATTCAAATTGGTGAAGTAGGAGAATCGGTTTTAGGAATTGATTTGTTTTATGCTGTCCACGGAAATCAATCGGGTACTTTCATGCCTCGTGTTGAAAATATTTACTTAGAAAACGTAAAAGTAATAAACGGAGGAAAATTTGCCATCTTAGCTAAAGGACACAAAGGAACTCCTATTAAAAATATTCAATTCAATAATGTAATCATTGATAAAGTAAAAACAAATTTTTCTATTGAGAACGTAGAGAACTTGAAGTTTATAAATACGAGTATCAATGGAGTAAAAATTGAAAACACTAAAAATTAAATTTAACATTTCTATTAATAACCCAACAACAATTAAATTATGAGTATCATTAATTTTTTTAAAAAAAGAGTAAAACTTTTTTTATTATTTACCCTTTTTCTAGTTTCACTTCAGAGCACAACTATATGGGCCCAAAGTATCACTGTAAGTGGAACAGTTATAGATGCAACTGGAGTTTCAATTCCTGGCGTTAACATCAATGAAAAAGGGACCAAAAATTCTGTAAGCACAGACTTAGATGGAAAATTTACTATTAATGTAGCGAGCTCTAAAACGGAACTAGTATTTTCTTACCTAGGGTATGAGACACTTTCTCAATTGGTGGGTCAGAAAAGATCTTTCAATATTGCTTTAAAAAATTCCGAAGCTAAATTAGATGAAGTTATTGTTGTTGGATATGGAACTTCTAAAAAATCTGATTTAACAGGTTCGGTAGCTTCAATTTCAGGCGATGTATTAAAGAAAGTTCCATTAGCAAATGTAGCCGAAACATTAACTGGACGAATTGCGGGAGTTCAAGTAACTTCTGCAGAAGGATCGCCGGATTCAGATATTAAAATTAAAGTAAGGGGTGGTGGGTCTTTAACGCAAGATAGTGCTCCGTTATTAATTGTTGATGGTTTTCCTGTAAATACTATCAATGATATTTCACCTTCAGATATTGAAAATATTACGATTCTAAAAGACGCCTCTTCTACGGCTATATATGGTTCAAGAGGAGCTTATGGTGTTGTAATTATAACTACTAAAAGCGGTAAAGATGGTGCTAAAACATCAGTTTCATATAATGTTTTTAGTGGTGTAAAAAGAATTGCTAAAACTATTGATGTGCTACGTCCATCGGATTATGTGAAGTGGCAATACGAATTTGCATTACTCAAAAACGATGTTCCTTCATTTGACCAATATTATGGTACTTGGCAAAACTATAATCAATATAATAATGTGCAACCTATTGATTGGCAAAGAGAAATTTATGGCCGTTTAGGGGAAGTTTTAAGTCAAGATTTGAGTGTTAGAGGTGGTTCTGATAAAATGAATTTCAATTTCAATTATGCTCGCTATGATGAAAAAGCAATTATGATTGGTTCTGATTTCCTTAGAAATAACCTTTCATTATCTTTGAAAAACAAAGCAAGTAAAAAAGTTGATTTATCATTCACACTTCGCTATTCGGATACTAAAATAAATGGAGGAGGAGCAAACGAACAAAAAGAAGTTTCTTCAGCAGATTCTCGTTTGCGCCATGTTGTAGGTTATTCACCAATTCCAATTCCTGCCTTAACAACTGACGATACCGACGATGCAATTATAGGATACTTAACAAATCCTTTCGTTGCAGTAGATGATAATAATCGTCGCCAATTAAGAAAGAATTTTAATATGCAAACTAGTTTTGGATGGAAAATTATTGATAACCTTCAATTTAAATCAGATGTTGGTTTAGATAATTACAATTACCAAGATTTTCGTTTTTATGGTCGTTCAACGTACTACGCTAGTAACGTGCCAGCAGCTGAAAACCAAAGATTATCTTCTTTAATAATTTCTGACAGAAAAGAATTACGTATTAGAAATTCTAATACTTTAAATTACGATTTTAAAAATATAATTGGAAAAAATCAAAGATTAAAAGTGCTTTTAGGAGAGGAGACTATTGAATATCGTTCTAATGAAATAACAAGTACGATTCAAGGTTTCCCTAAATTATTTACCTTTGATAATGCTATTAATTTAAGTTCTCAAGGGAAGCCACTTTCGGTTAGCAATTATTATAATCCAGACGATAAATTACTATCTTTCTTTGGTAGAGTAAATTATGATATTTATAATAAATATTTATTTACTGCAACATATAGAGCAGATGGGTCTAGTAAGTTTTTAGGAGCAAATCGGTGGGGTTATTTCCCTTCTGCAGCGTTAGCCTGGAAAGTTAAAGAAGAGAATTTCTTGAAAGATGTATCTTGGATTAATTCACTTAAATTAAGAGCTAGTTATGGTCTGGCAGGTAATAACAATATTCCAACTGGTCAAACCATCCAAACGTTACAATCGTATGCTACAACATGGATTAATGGAGTTCCAAATTATTGGGCACCATCAGATTATATGGCTAATCCAGACTTAAAATGGGAAACAACCGTAACTCAAAACTTTGGACTTGATTATGATTTTTTTAAAGGACGTATAACAGGATCTTTTGAAATTTATAAAAACTTGACTAAAGATTTATTGATTCCTTTCAACATTAATACATCCTATACGTATCAATGGAGAAACATGGGTGAAGTTCAAAATTCAGGATTTGAAGCAAGTTTGAATTTAGTAGCTTTAGACAAAAAAGATGTTGGTTTGAATTTCTCATTTAATATTGGTGTAAATAAAAACAGAATTAACTCTCTTGGAGTTATGAATAATTTTGGCATATCTTCTGGATGGGCATCAACAGCTATTGGAAATGACTACTTGGTGAATGTTGGAGATTCAATGGGTTTAATGTACGGATACCAAAGTGATGGTCGCTATGAAGTAAGTGACTTTAATTATTCTGGAGGTATTTACACACTTAAACCAGGAGTTGCAAACAGTTCATTTGCAATAGGAACAATCAGACCAGGTTCTATGAAATTGAAAGATATCGATGGTGATGGTATTGTAAATATAAAAGATCAAACGGTTATTGGTAATGCAAATCCTAAACATACGGGTGGATTAGTTATTAACGCTAATGCATACGGATTCGATCTATCTGCTGCATTTAACTGGAGTTATGGTAATGATATTTACAATGCTAATAAAATTGAATTTACTTCTGCAACATCAACTCCAAATGGTCAATTTAGAAATTTATCTACTGATATGGCTGACGGTATAAGATGGAATAATCTTGATCCTATTTCTGGAGTATTGGTTACAGATCCTTCTGCTTTAGCTGAATTAAATGCAAATACAACCATGTGGTCTCCGAATATGAAACAATTTGTTTTTAGCGATTGGGCTGTTGAAGACGGTTCTTTTATCAGATTAAATTCACTTTCATTGGGTTATACTTTTCCTAAAACTTTAATTTCTAAAATTGGATTTTCTAATTTGAGATTTTATGCCACTGGTAATAATGTATTTATTCTTACTAAATATTCAGGATTGGATCCTGAAGTTTCAACTAGAAGAAAAACACCATTGACGCCAGGAGTTGATTCTTCACCTTATCCAAGAAGCAGACAAGTGGTATTTGGATTAAATCTTAGTTTTTAATAAAAAATAAAAATAATATGAAAAAGATAATTATAATTTCAGGATTAATTATTGCAGGTTTATTTACATCCTGTCAAGATTACTTAGAAGCTCCAGCTGTTTCCTCTGGAGAAGAATCAGTAATTTTTTCTACTGCTGATTTAGCAAAAGGAGCTGTTGACGGAATTAAAGTGCCGTTCGCAGAGACCAATTCCTACAGAGGTAGATTTTTGCCTTGGTATGGTTTAAATACGGATACCGAATGGTACAATTCATCAGAATCTACTACTGATGACAAACCAACCCTTTGCACGTATGATGCAAAACCTAATAACAGTCAGATGAACTCTTCTAATAATGTTTGGGCTTTGATGTATATTGGTATCGAACGTGCTAATATTTGTATTCGAGGTTTGCGTCGTTATGGAAATCCTACTCCGGGAACTCCACTAGGGCATCTCTTAGGGGAAGCATTAACTTTACGAGCAATTTATTATGCAGATTTATTAAAAACTTGGGGCGATGTTCCAGCTCGTTTTGAGCCTATCACTTCTGACAATATCTATATAGAAAAAACAAGTAGAGATGTAATATACAAACAATTAATTGCCGATCTTGGTGAAGCTTCAGATTTAACGCCTTGGCCAAATGAAACTGCTTGGACTACAAGTGTAGAAAGAGTTAACAAAGCATTTGTAAAAGGGTTACGCGCTCGTTTAGCTTTAGCTGCAAGTGGTTACCAACAATATCCTGACGCGGTTCGTAGAAGTAATGACCCTGATTTATCTGTTGCAAACATGTATCCATTGGCTTTAGCGGAATGTCGTGCAGTAATTCAAAGTGGAAAAGCACGTTTAGAGCCTTCATTTGAAACGTTGTGGAAAAAATACAATCAAGAAAATACGAGTGCTGGTGGAGAATCTCTTTGGGAACTTCCTTTCGCTGATGGTAGAGGAAGAATGTTATTCACATTTGGAGTATATCACACAAGTATTGACCAATACCAAGCTAATGGTGCCGCTAAAGGTGGTGTAGCTGGGCCACTTCCAAACGTTTTCTATGATTATGATCAAGTAGATACAAGAAGAGATGTAACTTGTGTACCTTACAAATACGGAACTGCCGTAGCAGGAATTGCTAAACAACAATTAAATGCATTCAATAAATGGTATTTTGGTAAATACAGATACGAGTGGATGAATAGAATGGTTACTTCAACAAATGATGATGGAGTCAATAAAATGTACATGCGTTATGCAGAAATTCTTTTGATGGCTGCTGAAACTGCAAATGAAGTAGAAGGTCCTGCTGCTGCTGGGACTTACTTGAAAGAATTACGAAGAAGAGCTTTTGCATCCGCTAATCAGCCAGTTAAAGTAGACCAATATGTTGATGCTTTAAATAGTAAACCAGCAATGCTAAACGCTATTGTTGATGAACATAAATTTGAATTTACAGGTGAAATGGAACGTAAACAAGCACTTATTCGTTGGAATTTACTTAAAACAAAGCTGGATGATGCTAAAGTAAGAATGACTAATTTACGTGATCATACGGGAGAATATGCTACAGTTCCGTCAACTTTGTACTTTAAATATAGAGCAGATAATGTGACTTTAGATATTTATGGTCTAAATAGAGACGAATCTAATAATCCCGGAGTAGCATATACTTCATTTTCATGGAGTAGCTTAGTTGATACTAAAATAAATTCGCTTTATAAAATGGGTGTTAATCCAGACAACCGACAATTTTGGCCAATATGGCAAGTATTTATTGATGGAAGTAATGGAAAATTAGTAAATGATTACGGATATTAATACGATGTAATTAAAAAAACATTAATTTAAACAATGCCTATTTAATTCTAGTTTTTATAGAAATAAATAGGTATTGTTTTTATACATTTCGAATGGTAAAAAATAGCATTCCTTTTTTATTCTTTTTTATAACCTCTTTTCTCTTCGGACAAGGGAATGAAAAATCTGTTTGGATTTCTGATTACGGTGACGGAACCTATAAAAATCCGATTTTAAATAGTGATTATTCCGATCCTGATGTAATTCGTGTTGGTGATAAATATTATATGACTGCCTCATCATTTAATTGTATCCCAGGTTTACCGATACTTGAATCGTATGATTTGGTAAATTGGAAATTGATTGGATATGGATTAACTAAACTAACTCCTGAAGAAGTTTTTAATAAACCACAACATGGAAATGGGGTTTGGGCGCCTTGTATCAGGTATCAAAACAATGAATTTTATATTTTTTATCCAGATCCAGATTATGGTATTTTCTTAATTAAATCAAAAAAAGCGGAAGGACCTTGGTCGAAACCTCTTTTAATTAAAGCTGGAAATGGATTAATCGACCCAACCCCTTTATGGGATGAAGATGGGAAAGTGTATTTAGTTTATGCTTTTGCAGGCAGCCGCGCGGGAATAAAAAGTGTACTAGTTGCTTGTACTATGAATTCAGAGTGTATTTCTGCGAACAATGACGAGGTATTATTAATTGATGGTCACCAAGAGGAACCTACAATTGAAGGGCCTAAAATATATAAAAGAAACGGTTACTATTATATTTTTGCCCCAGCTGGTGGAGTTGCTACAGGTTGGCAAACGGTGCTTCGTTCAAAAAATATTTATGGGCCCTACGAAAAGAGAAAGGTGTTTGATCAAGGTAATTCTTCAATAAACGGACCGCACCAAGGAGCTTGGGTGCAAACTCAAACGGGTGAAGATTGGTTTTTCCATTTTCAAGACAAAGGAGCGTTTGGAAGAGTGGTGCATTTACAACCTATGAAATGGGTAAATGATTGGCCTGTAATTGGAATTGATGACAATGGTGATGGTGTTGGAGAACCTGTTTTAAAATATAAAAAACCGAATGTTGGTAAAAATTTCCTAACAGTTTCTTTATATGATTCAGATGAATTTAACAAGCCGAAACTTGGTTTGCAGTGGCAATGGCATGCAAACTCAAAAATATACTGGGGATTTCCAAGCAATTTAGGGTATTATACTTTAAATTGTATTCCAAAACCAAAAGAAGCGGTAAATCTTTTTGATATTCCTAACTTATTGTTGCAAAAATTTCCAAGTGATGAATTTTTTGCTACAACAAAATTGACCTTTAATCCGCATTTCGATGAAGAAGAAGCTGGTTTGGTTATAATGGGTTTGGATTATTGTTATTTGAAGTTCAAAAAAAAAGGTGATAAATTATATTTATCACAGAATATTTGTAAAAATGCAGATAAAAAAGAACTTGAATTTGAAACAGATTTGGTTCTAATTAATAGTAATACAATTTATTTACAAGTGCGAATTGAACAAAATGGCAATTGCCAATTCAACTATAGCGAAGACGGTAATACCTATAAAAATATTGGAATACCATTCAAAGCGAAAGAAGGAAAGTGGATAGGTTCAAAAATAGGATTTGTAGCTTTACGAAATGGATTTATAAATGATGCTGGGAATTTAAATGTCGATTGGATTCGATTTAACAAATAAAAAATAAAATGACAATTTTAAAAAAATGCTTTAATATAATCGTACTATTCATTTTTACTAGCTTTTATGCTCAAGTTCATGATAAATCATGGAGAAGCATAACAGAAAATAAAGATGAAAACTGGTTTGCTACAAATGAAGCGATAGAAATTGCAGAAAATGTGTTGTTATACCAAAGAGAAATTGGTGGTTGGCCAAAGAACATTCAAATACAAAACCAACTTTCTATTGAAGAAAAGCAAAAATTATTGGCATTAAAATCACACCCTATTGAATGTACCACAGATAATGGAGCGACCTGTCAAGAGATGCTTTATTTATCTAAAATGTATAAAAAAAATCAAGATGAAAGATATAAAACTGCCTTTTTAAAAGGGTTGGATTATTTATTAGAAGCGCAATATGATAATGGGGGATGGCCACAATTTTACCCATTAATGAAAGGATATTATTCGCATATTACGTATAATGATGATTCGATGGTAAATATTCTAGGGCTATTTAGGGAAATAAAAAACCATTCTAACTTTTACTCAATTAATCCCTCTCCAGAAGTAGTTAAAAAGATTGAATTAGCATTTGAAAAAGGCATAGACTGTATATTAAAAACGCAATACAAACAAAATGGAGAACTCACTTCTTGGTGCGCGCAATACAATGAAGTAACACTTTTGCCAGCAAATGCGAGAGCATATGAATTGATATCGTTAAGCGGAAAAGAATCGGTAAAAATTGTATTGCTATTAATGTCAATTGAAAACCCAAATAAAGATATTATCGCAGCTGTTGAAAGCGCCGTTCGATGGTTTGAGAAAACCAAAATCACCAATATTAAATTAGAAACCGTTCTAACTGAAGATGGTAAAAAGAATAGAGTGGTAGTTGAAACTAAAGATGCCGAACTTCTATGGGCTAGATTTATGGATATTGATACCAATGCACCATTTTTTTGCGATAGAGATGGTATAAAAAAAGCAACATTAGCTGAAATTGGCTCTGAAAGAAGAAACGGATACGCTTGGTATTCTGACGATGCAAAAACAATATTAAAACGATATCCTATTTGGAAAAAACAAATAACTAATCATTAAAAATTACTAACTATGAAAAAGTATTTCTATTTTTTATTTTTTACAGTTTTATTTAATTCAACTGTTGTCAAAGCTCAGATTACTGACGTTTGGGATTTTGGAGCTACACAATTAGATACCAATCTGTTTAATAATTTATTGAACGAAACCACAATTAATTCATGGTATGCTTCTTCAATAACTCCTGGTAGCGTTAGTACTAGTAATGTGATGCCGGTTAGTTTTACTGTTGGCGCATTATCTTGGTCGGGCGGTACAAGTGATAGATTAAGAACTATAAATACTTTAATTACAAGATACGATAACAATGTGGCAAGCGTTACAACCCATAACGGTAGGATTTATTGTAATGCAAATGCAACGGTAGCAGGTAGTATTGCAAGTTCTAGATATTTAGGAATAACACTTGCCGAAGACGATGAAGTGAAAGTAATTGCTAGAGGGGATACAGCTGGTTTATTAACCTTTGCTTATGTAACGGATCCGAATTTGCAAAAAGATAACGTTGCCATCACCACCACAAGCGGAAGTACAACGGAAGCAAATTATGTTGCAAAATATGCGGGTGCATACCGAATTTACGATGCTACTTCTAAAGCTAGTTTTTATAGAATTTTCAGAAAAGCAGCTACTTATCTAAACCTATCCGGAAATGTAAATGTTACTCAAGCTCCGGGAATTCCAAGCGGATATTCAATAGTGTATACCAATGCAGCGGGAAAATCGTGGTCATCGGTGGTGACTTCAGGTTCTTACAACGTGAGAATTCCTGTGGGTTATTCTTATCAATTAAGCTTAGTTAATGCAAATGGTTTTGTTATAAGTAATGGACTTACTTTTAACAGTACTGGAATTACAACCCCAACAGCTACTCGTGACATTACAATTATTGCGGTAGATTTATATACAGTAACAGGAACTATTACTGGTTTAGGAACTTCTATTTCTAATTTGAATGTAACATTTACTCCAGCTACTAGTAGAGTTTATGTACCTGTCCCTGTAATTAATTCAGCAAATTCTACGTATTCAGTTCAGTTAGAACCAAATATTCAATATATAATTGCTCCTCAAGGGGTTAATGATTATGAAATTCCAGCCAATACAATTACAATTCTAGCTGCTAATACTAGTGCGAATATTGTTTTTACTCCAAAGCCAGTTTTCCCAATAACTATCAATGCAACAGGTTTAAATGTTACACAATTAGCGAGTTTGAATTTGACTTTTACCAATTTAAACGAAAGCGGTTATGTTTACAATTTCAGTACAACTTCGCCTATTTCTCTTAGAAACGGAACTTATTCTGTTTCTTATAGTGGATTAGATAATTTTCCTGTGGAATTAGGATTGGTGTCTAATTTAACTGTGAATGGAGTAGCAGTAACCAAAACATTAGCATTTAGACCAGTTACTGTTTGGTCATTTGAAGATAGAACAATTTCAACAAGCACTTCTGCTTCCTATAAAGGAATGCTTTTAACTGGACAAGTTACTACAGTACCAGCTTCAGGGCATTTAACAGCAAAAACGGGTGCTACCATTCGCGTACCAGTTAACCCAGGAGAGTCAATTACGGTTGCTTATTATTACACGGCTAATTTTTCTATTGAAGGTGGAACTGCGTTAACAACGGCTACGAATAGCACGACTACATTGGAGTATGTATCATATACCTATACTGGAACTACGGCAGGATATGTTAATATTTTAGTGGGTGGAGCTTCTACTTTGACGACCTATTTTCCAGAAATTAAAGTTGGAGCTAGATTACAATATACTCCTACATTAACTGTTGGGGTAGACAAACAATTTCAAACCATCAATGGTGCCCTTCAAGCTGTCGCAAATATGACTCGGGTTAATAATGATCGTGTAACCATTTTGATTGACCCTGGTAATTATGAAGAAATGATCGTCATAAAAGAACCAAATATCACTTTGAAAAATGCCTCTTTAAATCCTAATACCAATCTAATCGATAAAGGAGTTAATATTGCTCCTGGGGCTGTGAGAATTACTTCTTATTACGGTGTTGGATATAATTATTACAGTATGGGTACTGATCAAAAATGGAATCAAGACGTATTGAATGTTAACAGACAAAATGGATATACCAACTATCAAAATGTTAGTGGAACTACAAATGGATCCTACTGGAATGCAACCGTTGTTGTAAATGCAAATGGATTCCAAGCAGATGATATTATCATCGAAAATTCATTCAATCAATATATTTCTAATAAAGAATCACAAGATGTTTTGGTAATGTGGACCTCGGGATCACCAGGTTTAAGACCTACAGTACCTGGAAATACTGGGGTTCAAAGCAGAACATTAGTGGAAAGAGCAGCTGCCATTGCGGTGCCTAATAATATAGACAAAGTAATATTAAATAAATGTCGTATCGTTGGTCGTCAAGATTCCTTTTTTGGAGGGGCAGGAGCAAGGGTGGTGGTTTATAAAGGAGATATTATGGGTGCAGTTGACTATATTTTTGGTGGTATGGACGTTGTTTTTTATAAATCAAATTTAAGCATGAATGTAAGTGATGCCTCAAATGATCAAGCGTATATCACGGCGGCACAACAATCAAGTGGAAGAGGTTTTTTAATGTACCAATGTACAGTTACAAGCGCAGTTCCTCAAGTTGAATCGGCATCGGTTTATAGAGCAAAACCAGGGTATTTTGGACGTCCTTGGGCGGCTACAACCAGTGAAGTTGTTTTTTATAATACAACAATTGAAACATCAAATAGTCCAGGATATGTTGGCCAATCTCTAATTATGCCTTTAGGTTGGCAGAATACCTTGGGTGGAAATTCAGCTGGGATGTATGAATATGGAACGGTTGAATTATCGGGTGTAAATAATACGCCAAGTAGAGCAACTTGGTCAACTTCTTTAACTACACCAGCTTTAAATGACGGAACGGCTATTTCAACTTTTAATTTCACTAAAGGAACTGATAATTGGGATCCACTAACACAGTTGATTGCGAATGAAGCGTTAATTACCAATCAGCAACATGTATTAATGACAACTAACGCAATTGCCTATAAAAACACTATTGCTATTACAAATGTAAAAACCAATACTGAAATAACAATTTTTGATATTAAAGGAGTATTAGTAAAGAAATTAAACATAAATTCAGATACTAACTTTACAATGCCTTCTGGACTTTGGATTTTAAAATTAAAATCCGATGAAGGTTTCAAATCATATAAATTAGTAACGTATTAAATAAAAACAATTTATTTTTAAAGCCTCTTTTGAGGCTTTAATTATTAGAAAATTTTTGATTTCTCTATTGAGGACTAAAAATAATGTTAATTATATAAAAATAATATTAAATTTTTTTTTAATTAAAAAAACAATATTATATTTGTGCAATCGATTACAGTTTATAAAACAATAACACAATTAAATTATGAAAAAAACTTTACTTACTTTACTTTTTACTACGCTGATTTCAGCAACGTATATTACTGCTCAAACTAAAGTTTGGGATTTTGGGAATAACCTTGGTGGATTTTGGCCAATTACTGCATCAGGTGTTGGTATTTCAACAAATGAAACCATTGTAGATAATTTAGGACTTTTTGCTTATGCAAGTGGCGGTACCGCAATTACAAACTTTGGAGCTGTTAATGCTAGTAGCGCAACATTTTCTGATTCATATGTTGGAGCTAACCGTTTTCAATTAAATGGAGGTGGAGGTGGTACAGTAGGAAATTTATTACCTGTACAACGTTACGTATATTTTACTGTTGATGGAGCCTGTACTGTAAAAGTATGGTTCAAAACAGGTAGTAATGGTAGTGCAAGAACTATTTTAGTTACTAATGGTACAACCCTTTTAGGTTCTGGAACATCATTAACTAGTGGAGGAGTAGGTGATTTAGTTATTGTAACCGCTACTGTTTCAGCGGCGAACGCTGCGGTTGGTAAAATTTATATCTATGGAGATACACAATCTAGTAATTTATACAAAATTGAAGTAACTGGTGCAAACGTTTTAGCTAACAATAATTTTCAACAAGAGACTTCTGTAAATGTTTTCTCTAATGGAAAACAAATTAATGTTTTCAATGTTATTTCTGAAACTCAAGTAAACGTTTATAGCATGACTGGAGCTTTAGTAAAATCTTTTGCTACATTATCAGATACTAACTTTGAATTGAATTCGGGTTTATATATTGTAAATGTAAATTCTGCTGAAGGGCAAAAATCTGTTAAAGTATTAGTAAAATAAAACATTTCAAATCCTATTAAGGAATCGATTTTATTACAAAAAAAACCTTGCATTAGATAATGCAAGGTTTTTTTTGTAACATTATTTTTCTTTAGTCATTATTTTATTAAATTAATAATAAAATAATATGAAAATTTAGAATATAATTATTATGTTTGTGTAATCGATTGCATTATGTTTTTGCTATAACATTAACATATTAACAAAATCAATACTATTAATTTAATATTTTATTTATGAATAATTTTACATTTAATTTCTTTATGGAGAAGAGCAATAATAGTGCTCGAAAATTATCACACATAGTTGTGCTGCTATTAATGACAACTTGGGGCGTAAATGCTGCAATTAAAACCGCAATAACAGGTGGTACAACTACAGCTCCTTTATTATGGACGGATGTTGCTACTTGGGGCGGAGCTCTTCCAGTTGCCGGTGATGATATTGTTATCCCTAACGGTGCTGTAGTAGCTATTAATTTAGGATCAAATACTACTGCTTTCGGAACTTTGACTATTCAAACCGGCGGTGTTCTTCAAAGTACAGGTTCAAGTTCTACACTTACAATTAGTGCTGTTACAGTGGATGCAGGTGGAGTATTTAATCCGTATAGAACAGGACTTACAGTTAATGGCCCAACAAACATTAGTGGTACTATGTACTGTGAAGCTTCTACTTCTAGAACTGATATCTATGCGGGTAATTTTACTTTAAATACGGGTTCGATTTGGACAGTTGGAACTAGTGGTGGTACAAGCGCTAGAACTGCAGATTTTCAAGGAAATTTCATTAACAATGCTTCAACTTTTACAGTTGCGCAAGATAGTGGAGTAAAAACTTTTTCTGGTACAGGGAAGGTATTTGGAGGTACAACTCCAACTGCTTTTATTAAAATTACAATTACTGGAACAAGGGAGATTAGTGTTGGAGCAACGCTTTCAACATCTATTGGTGGAACCACATCTGCGGGTGCACTTACTTTAACAGGGACATTAACTAATAAGGGTACGCTCAACATAGCCGGTTCTTCAACTCCTACCACGCCTCTCGATGCAACTTTTACTGGAAATACGGTTAATTATAATGGTGTTGCCGGGCAAACAGTAATGGCAATCTCATATGTAAATTTAGGTATAAGTAATGCTGGAACCTCTGTAGTTGCAAAATCTATTGGCACTGGAACAACTATTTCAGGTGCTTTCTCAATAAGTGGTTCTTCAACAGCAACTATAGCAACTGGAATGAACATTACCGTTGGGTCATTATTATTAGCTAGTGTTAGCCAAGTTCCTGGAACATATGGTTCTTCTGCTTCAAGTGCAACGAATACAAATAGCACCTATTTTACTTCAACTGCAACGGGTATTGTAACTGTTCCTTTATCTGGTTCAGCAGCACCAACTTTAACGGCTGATACTACAGTAAATACCGTTGATAATACTATCGATATTACATTTACAGATGATGCAAGCTGGAGAGCGGCAGTCACTGCCGTAAAAATTGGAACAACTGCTTTGACAGCTACAACAGATTATGTCATAACAGCTGGTAATTTACAATTAAAACCTTCTGGGTTAAATATACTTTTAACAACGGCAGGGGCAAAAACGGTTACCGTTGTAGCAACAGGTTATTTAGATGTTTCAGTAAATCAAATTATTAATTTTGGAGTTCCAACGGCAAATTCTACCTCTTCTATTAATTCTGCATTAGCATTAGGATTTACCAGAACAATTTCTTGTATAGCCAAAGATCAATACAATAACTTAGTTTCAGGTTACACCTTTAAATACGATGCAGCAATCACCAATGCAAATAGTGCAACTGCAGAATCATACACAATTGATACCGTTTCTAGAACTTCTAATGCAAATGATATTTCATTAGTGGCAACTACAAATACAAGTGGAGTGGCTACTTTTGATGTTGTTATTCCAGGTGTTATGGATCTTAATGATGGAATCAGCATTCAAGTTCAATTGACCAACGGAACTACAAATGTAGGAAGTCCTTTTACTTATACTTTTTTACAGCAAGGAAATCAAACAATCACCTTTGGTGCATTGTCAACTGTAATTTATGGGGCAGTTCCTTTCAATTTAACAGCTACTTCTGCTACTTCTGGAACGAATCCAATTACTTATACTAGTTCGAATACAGTTGTAGCAACAATTTCAGGTAATACTGTGACTATCGTTGGTGCTGGTACAACAAATATAACGGCTTCTCAAGCGGGTAATGCAACTTATAGCCCTGCTGTAGATGTTATTCAATCCCTTATTGTAAATGTGAAGCCATTAACATTGGCAACAGCCTTTGCGGCAAATAAAGTATATAACGGTACAAATGTGGCTACAATAACTGGAACATTAACAGGAGTAATTAATGCAGATGATGTAACCGTTACACTGTCTGGTACTTTTGCAGATGTGAATGTTGGAACTGTAATAGCTGTTACTTCTACAAGTACACTTGGAGGAACAAAAGCAGGAAATTATTCATTAACACAGCCAACAGGATTATTTGCTGATATTACTATTGCTCCTCAAACGATAACTTTTGCAACTACAGCATTTAATTATCAAAATTTCGCAAACTATATACCGCTAGCAACTTCTGCTACTTCTGCAACAAATCCTATAACTTTTACAAGTTCTAATCCTGCAGTTGCAATTATTGTAGCCGGTCAAATTCAATATGTAGGAATCGGAGTTACAACAATAACGGCGTCTCAAGTAGGGACTACCAATTATTCTGCTGCAACAGCAGCGCAAACTTTAACGATTTTGCCAACACCAATTGCGGCATGGAATTTCTGGACAGCAACAAGCACATCACAAACTACAAAACAGGCCTATATCTTTAATTCGGGATTAGTTACAGCTTCTTCTGCTGATTTTGTAACTCGTGGAGCAGGAGCACCTGCAAGTGGGGGAACAAGTGCATTTAGAACTTCTGGATTTCCATTAACTACGGCAACGGAAACCAATATTGCAACGGCTGCAAATATGGCTTATTTTCAAACAACGATTCAGGCTGCCCCAGGAAAATCAGTTTCATTATCAACAATAAATGCTCGTTTTTATGATGCAGGTCCTTCAGGAACTACTGTTGGATTTAGTTCTACTCCAGGAGCTTCTTCTCAATTTGGTTATAGTTTAGATGGTGGAACAACTGTTGTTCCAATTACAACATTACCTGTAGTTTCTACTTCATTAACAATGGCTCAACTTGATTTATCAGGTATACCAGCGTTACAAAATGTACCAGCTGGAACTACAATTACTTTGCGTTATTATGCAAGTGGACAATCCAATAGGGGATGGGGATTTGGCTCGCCAACTGCAACCTCCGAAAATGATGGTTTAGCAATTGGGGGTTCGATTAATTGCCTAGCTCCAACTGTTTATAATGTGACAGGAAGCGGTACTGATTGTTTGTCAATAGGCGTGCCTGTTGGATTATCTGGTTCTCAAGTAGGATATAATTATCAATTAGTTTTGAATGGGGTAAATGTAGGTTCTCCAATTGCAGGAACAAGTTCTGCCTTAAGTTTTGGAAATCAAATGTCTGCTGGAAATTATGTTGTAGCAGCTTCAAATGCTGGTTGCACAAGTACAGCTTCTATGACAGGTTCAGCAATAGTGAATTTGACACCAAATCCAACGGTTGGTGCAATTTCAACTAATCAGACTATTTGTAGTGGTACTACTTTATCAAGTAATATTTCAATTGCAAATGCTACAGGAACTGTTCAATGGCAAAGAGCAGATGATGCAGGATTTACAACCAATCTAACAAATATTGGTACAAATTCTACTACATTGACAATTGCTCAAGTTGGTAATTTATCTTCAACAAAATATTTCAGAGCGGTTGTTTCTAATGGAACTTGTACTGCCGTTAACTCTGGTGCTGTTTTAGTAACTGTAAACACAACAGCAGCTCCAACGGGTGCTACAACACAATCGTTATCGTCATTGCTTACAATTGGTTCAATTGTGGTAACAGGTACCAATGTGGTTTGGTATGCAAGTAGTGCAAATGCAGCAGCTGGTATTAATCCATTACCAAGTATTACACCGTTAACAAATACAACGTATTATGCAACTCAAACTGTTGGTGGTTGTGCAAGTACTACAAGTTTAGCAGTAACAATTACCACTTTGGCAAACCAGGATTTTGATATGACACAATTCAGTTACTATCCAAATCCAGTCAATGATATGTTGAATTTATCGTATTCTCAAGATATGAATAGCGTAAAAGTATTTAACATGGTTGGCCAAGAATTATTGAACAAAGAAGTAAATGCCAGCACAGTACAAATTGATTTATCTAGTTTTGCAAATGGAGCTTACTTTATTCAAGTAACAACTGGAACAGCAATGAAAACAGTAAGAGTTATCAAAAGATAATTCATTGTAACTTGTGTTTCAAATATAAATTTGAAATGCTGTAAAATTAAAAAACCGTTATTAAATAATTAATAACGGTTTTTTTTATGTCAAATGAGTAATTATTTTTTGATTAAATGTTTATTAATAATTCCTTTATTTGTTTGAATTTTTATAAAATAACTTCCATTACTGAGTGCGCTAACATCAATAGTATTGCTATTTCCATTAACTTCTTTTATTAAAGTACCTGTTAAATTAAAGATTGTTAAAGACTCAATAATTGCATCCGTTTCGATATTTAAAATAGTTGAAACTGGATTTGGAAATAAAACAATACCCTTATCAATGTTAATTGTATTTATTCCAAGCAAATGATAAAAAACAGTTTTAATATAAAATAAATTGGCTGTTGTTCCTTTTGTAATTGTATTTAAACCTATTGGAACATTTGGGATGATAACTACACCTGCAACCGCAGTATAAGAAGTTCCGTTCAATTTCACAGTTCCTGTGAAAGTTGGATCAAAAACTAACGTTAAAGTTGATAATCTAGTAGTAGTATAAGCAATAACCGTAGCAGATTCCATCTTTAATCTTGCGGTCAAAGTTAATCCATCGTAGGTTGCTGAACCTGCAGTTGAATTTATGTTTGCTGCAGTAAAAGTATAATAGTTACTTGCCAAAACGGATGTTGTAAAATTATGGATTTCATCATCAGGAGTAGCGTCATTTATTGAAACAGATCCAGAAATACTTACGGGGTTACCTATAGTTCCAGTAGTTGTAACCGTAAAAACTACATGATGCGTTGGGATTCCAGAAACGGTCACTGTTTTAGTGGCTGGGTCTTTAACATAAGTGATACCAGAAGCTGGTAATCCAGTTACGACAGCATCTGTAGCATCTCCACCCCAAATAAAAATCATATTCGTAATTGCAGTTCCATTATCTACGGATTGATTATCATCCGTTGTTGTGATCAATGTTTGACTACTTCCAGCAACTGTTGGAGATTCTCCTTGAACAAAAACTAATCCTGAGGAATATCCAGTTAGTGCAGCGCTTAACCCAGTATTTAAATCCGAAGCGCTATCGTCTACTGAATTGTTGAAAGCCCAAATTAAATCACCTCCTGAAACCCTTCCTGAACGAAGAATTACATTATCTCTAGCAATAGATGGACTGTCAATAGTCAAATTATTTACATATAATGTTGGGTCTGTATCAAAATTATTGTATGTATTTCCACCTTGTTTGGAAGTAATTGTATTGCTAATGGTTTGACTTCTTGTAGTTACTTCGATTGCATCAAATTCTATTGGAAAAGTGGTAGCATTATAAGGAGCATATCTTGTTTGACCACTCATAGTGTTATTATATGCTTTTATTGAACCTCCATCCTCGCCAGAGAATGTTCCAGTTGAACCTCCATAAGTATCTGAACCCTGCATGGAAGTTAGCATTGGATACTTACAATTTCTGAAATAATTATTTTCCATAAATACAGAGGAACCCATTGTAGAACCAGCTCCATATTTTGAATTTCCGTCGTAATAATTATTGTAAACATGTGCGGAATAAAATCGAACACGGGGATGACGGGAATCTGAATGATCGTACCAATTATGATGATAGGTAACATATAAACCTGAAGTTGTATTTTCACTTAGTCCTAAAAGGTTGCATTTTCCACTATCCCAAAAGTGATTATAGGAAAACGTGCAAAAAGTAGATTTTTTACAATCTAAAGCACCATCACCTTTAACTTGATCTGCGGCGCCTCCAGGAGCACCGTAAAATAGGTCACAGTTGTGAATCCAAATATGATCGTTGTCTTGTTGTAGCCCAACATTATCTCCTTCAACAGCATTAGTATTCATAAAACCTAGATTTCGTACTTCAATATTTGAACCTGATTTTATTCTAATTCCAAATCCATTTGCAACAGCATCAGATCCTACTCCTTCAATGGTAACTGAGCTTGCCACATTGTTGGCATTTTCAATTACTATATCACCGCCTTCTAATACATTACTATCTGTAATATTCCCAATCATTCTAAAAATAAATGGACGTGTATCTCTTCCTTTTTTTATTCCATAAAGAATATTCTGAAAGCCAACGCAAGGATTAATGGTTGCTCCGGTAATATTCATTGAAACTGAATTCTTAGTATTTTGAGTGATATAAATAATAACAGCGCCTGTTTTTGTTGTACCGTCTAAGTTATAACCTCCAGGAATTCTGCCTCCACTAAATGCAAATCCATTTCTGTCATAAGCAACAACTGTTATTGGGCTTGAGATTGTTCCCACACCTTCAACTGAATTAATCACAGGAGTAACTTTTACAGTGTAGGTTCCTGGTGAAAGACCAATAATATCCGCGCGAAAATAGCTACCATAGCTCCTTATTAATTGGGTATCAATTTGTCTGTTGTTTTGTCCTCCGCCAGTATAGTAAACATTATAACTTGTTGCGCCTGCAACTGGAGTCCATTTTACAAATGCACATTCAAGCCAACCGTCGGTTTCAGTAATCGTTTGCGCATTCATCTGAATCATTGGGAGCAAAATAAATAAGTACGAGAGAATTCTTTTCATGATTTTATTGAAATTATAGTATTACAAATTATTTTTGTAATCGATTACACAAATGTAAATTTAATTTTCAAACTACTGGCTAAATAAAATAAATTTAACTATTTTAATAAAGTCTTTATTTATAAATAATAACAACAAATAATTAAGTTAGTCTTGCAGGATGGCTTAGTACGGAAATAGTAATTAAAGTAGTTTTTTTTTAAATTAAAAAGTAAAAATAGTTACGTATTGCTGTAAATAAAGCAATTATTTATTTTGATTTTTATTCGTCTAAAATGGGTTCATTGGTTTTTTGACAGATTGTAGTAAATGGTTTTTCGAACTTGAGTTTCGTTAAAAATTTTTAAAAACAAGCATGGTTTTTATATATTTTAGTGAGTGGTAATTATGAGATCTTTTTTAATTCTAGGGTCTTAGAAAACAAAAAAACCTCACATTTCTGTGAAGCTTTCTTAGTAGACTATTCAGACGAAATATCGAACAATTTGCTTTTAGATTTCGATAAGTTTTTGATGTTTTTTTAAGGGAATAAATTCCTAATTATATTGATTATAGAAGCCTATGCGATTTGTCTAAATTGTGTTTAGTTGGACAAAGAAAACGGTTTTATTATTTAAATGACATTGCGATTTTCGTAATAATAATAAATAATTTTCTATTTTTAAATATAATAGATATATTTGTTTTTTACATTTTACTTTAATTTTTTTAACAAGTGTTTAAATGCAAAATATCTGTATAAAGGTTTGTTTTTTTATTTTAATTCTACCTTTTGGGTTTTTGACCCAAACAGTTATTGCGCAACCTTTAACTGATCAACAACACCCTATAATAAATGCGTCAGAAAGATTGGTGTATTCGGATCCAAATGAAGCGATAAAAATCGCACTACAACTTTCAAAGAACGAAAATAATTCAAATAGTGATAAAGCAAAAATCAATTGTGTGCTTTCAAAAGCATATTATATAAAAGGAGATTATAGCTCCTCTTTAAAAATAGTATTTGAAACTAAGGGGTATGAAAACTATTTGTCAGATATTGAAAAACTTGATATAGAAATTTATAAAATTAGAATACTTCGAGATTTGTCTTTAGATAAAGAATCAAAAAAACGTCTTCAGTTATTAGAAAAAAGAAAGGATTTAATAAAAGACCTAAAATTGAAATTGTACTTGCATAAAACAATTGCTTTAGAAAAGGCAAATTTTTTTGTAAAAGAGCATCAATTAGAAAAAGGGATTCAATTACTTAAAGGACAGCTAGCGAATTCAAAGCAAATATTCAATAGTTTTCCTAAATTAGAATTATCTTATTTGACATCATTAGGAGAATTCTATTTGGAAAAAAGAGATTTCATTACCGCGAATAAATATTTTAATG
Source organism: Flavobacterium sp. (assembly GCA_044373885.1). Lineage (GTDB taxonomy): Bacteria > Bacteroidota > Bacteroidia > Flavobacteriales > Flavobacteriaceae > Flavobacterium. The sequence goes on from JBIPNF010000005.1 coordinate 27,179, forward strand.
TCGCCTTATTAAGAATAGCAAACCAAAAAAATCAAAACATTTACGCAAAAATACATGTTCTATCTGGCTTAGCAGATATTTGTTTTTTTCAAAAAGAACATGATAAAGTTGCTGTAATTTTGGGAAATGCCCTGATTGATTCTCAAAAAATAGAAAATGTTTTTTTGCAAGATAAGATCACTCGGCAACTAAATGTAAATTATTTGGCTTTAAATGATACTTCAAATTACAAATTAACAAACGCCAATTTTATTCAAATTCAAGGAAATTTAGAAATGCTTGAACAAGAAGCCGTAAATACAGCATACAATCTTATTTCAAAGGAATATTCAGATGCCTTATTAAATAATAAAAAAAAATATGATGACGTAATTGACTATATATTACTATTTGTTCTAATGATAAGTATTGTTTTTATTGCTTTTTGGATTAAATATTCTCAACGCGAAAAAAATTTACAAGAACTTACTAATTATTTACAAATCACAAGAAATAAATTAATAAATCTTCCTGTTGAAAAAAAGCAGGAACACAAAAAATCAATAATTCTTAAAGAAACGGAAGAACAAATATTGATTAAATTAAAGAAATTTGAAATGTCAAAACGTTTCCTTAATAAGGATATTTCACTTGCTATATTGGCGGGTCAATTTGATACGAATACCAAATATTTGTCTGAAATTATTAATTCGCATTATGAAATAAATTTTAACACCTACATTAACAGATTGAGAATCAATTATATCATTGAAAAACTAAAATCAGACCCAAACTTTATAAAATATAGAATTAGTTATTTGGCTGAAAATTGTGGATTTGCCTCACATAGTAGTTTTGCTACAGTATTTAAATCGGTAACAGGGATTTCTCCCGTAAAATTTATTGATTTTTTGAAAAACGAAGAAAATTTACCAGAAGAATGAAATTCAATAAAAGAAATACAATAGTACACCTATGCTGCTTTGTTATTATTAACTTAATTACGACTGGTTATTTATATGCGCAAAACACTAAAAAATTCGATAGTATTCTTAAAGTTGCTTCCAACCAAATGTATAGTAATCCAGATAATGTAATAAAATTAGGGTCAATAATCGTAAATGAATCAGGAAAGAATATTGATTATAAAATTATGGCCTATAAATTAATTTCCGATGGATATTCTTCAAAAAGAGATTACGAAAAATCATTAGAATACGTGGTAAAAGCCAATCAATTATTATATTTATCAAATAATGAATTGTTGAAAATAAGTACATTAAATAAAGTAGGAATTCAATACCATCAGCTAAAAATATATGACAAGGCAATTGAATATTTAGATCAAGCAGAGCATTTGATGATGGAATACCCAGTTCCAGATTCTATAAGGTCTTATCTAGGAAGAAATTATATTGTGCGGGGTTTTGTTTATAAAGAAAAGTTTAATTGTGAAATTGCGATAGATTTTTTCGACAAAGGAATTTCCGAATTGATAAAATCACATTCAAAAGCTGAAAATTCTGCCATTAGTATTGCTAAATATAATAAAGGGAATTGTTATATTATATTATTGAATAATAAGTTGGCAAAACTTAATTTTCAAGAAGCAATTCAAAATGCAAAGATTGTTAATGCAAAAAGCTTACAAGCTTTCGCATTAAAAGGATTAGCTCAAGTTTATACTTTAGAGGGTAATTTTCCATTGGCTATAACTACTTTACAAGAAGCGTTATCTCTTTCAGCAGCAATCAATGATTTGATATTAAATCAAGAGATTTTCAAAGGGTTGTCAGAAAATTACCTTGCAATTAATGAATGGGAAACTTTTAAGAAATATCAGAATAGTTATTTCGCTACTCAAAAATTAATTAAAGAACGCGAAAGAAAATCAGTTAGCGAATCCTTGGATCTAAAAGACGAATCTTTAGGACAGGAATTTAAGCGTGAAATCCCTAATTATTATTATAAAATCATTGGAATATTGTTATTCTTAGCAATAATTATTGTCTGCTTTTTCTTTCTAATAAGAAATAAAGCATCAAAAATTAGACAATTAAAAACTCAAATTCATTTATTACAAAATGAATAAAAATAAAGTTTAACTATATGATAAACAGTGTTTTTAAGATATAATATCACATTTTATTACTTTTGAAATGCAGTAAAATTGAAACAACTTTTTTTTTTGATATACTATTTTTTATTACTTTTAAAATCTCAAAATAGTATTAATAATTTACAATTTTATTATGATAAAAAAATACACCCAAAGTTTATTTAATTTACTTTTAGTTTCTATTGCTTTAGTTTCTATTAACTTAAATGCTCAAACTACAATTATCAATCCTCTAGGAGATGGTGGATTTAATAACGGAAGCACATTTGCTGCCAATGGATGGACGGTTGCCAATCAGGGAACTGGATCGACCAAATGGGTTGTCGGCAATAATATTACTGCAAGCAATATAGGTACAACTCAAGCAACTACGGCTTCAGGTATGGTTGCAACTACTTATACAGTTACTTTAGCTGCTGCAAACACAAATATTGTTATTGGTCAACTTGTTACAGGTAATAATATTCAAGTTGGAACATATGTTTCTAATATTAGTGGCACCACTTTGACATTGTCAAGACCTACAACTAACATTGCTACAATTTCTGCGGCTGTAACACTTACATTTGCTGCAACAACTGCTAATATTACTGGGTATTCTGCCTATGTGTCAACTGATAATGGGTATTCTAATGGTTACAATTATACAGGAGCTAGAAGGGTTTATTTTTATAGAGATATTGTACTTCCTGTTGGAGAAACAGCTTACAGTTTAACATTTGACGTAAGAGGATTTTGTAGTTCAGCTAATGACAACTGGCAAGTATTTGTCGCACCAACATCTGTTGTACCTGTAGGATTGGATAGTCAAAACACAATCATAATTCCTTCTGGTAGTATAACAGCCGTTGTGCCAGCAGAATTAGCTGGTGCAGTATCGCTTTCTTATGGTCCATCAACCACTTTTGCTTCACCACAAAATATGTTTGCTTCAATTCCACCAAGTTTTGCTGGGCAAACAGTACGATTAATCTTTATGTGGACTAATAATGCTTCTAGTGGGACATCCAATCCTGCGGCCATTGATAATATCAAACTTACTTCTAGAATAGCAGGTGATGTCAATTCTGTAGCTTCTGGTATTTTTTCTAATCCATTAACTTGGGATATTGGAGTTCCTACTGCAGCAGATAATGTTATTGTAAATGGAGGTGCAACACCACATTCAATTAATATTGATAAAAAACAAATTTCAATTAATGCATTATATATTTCAGGAACAAATGCTTTTGTTGATTTTGGATATAATTCAGATGAATTAACTGTTTCAAGTGATATTCTAATTTCTGGAACTGGAGCTAGGTTTAATAATTATTTTACAACTACTGGAAAATCATTAAATCTTGCAGGTAATATAGATGTAGTTTCTGGGGGAAGATTTGATTCTTCAGTAGCATCAACAACTTATGGATTTGGTTTACTAACATTTAGCGGGTCAATTCCACAAACTTTCACTGTTGATAATACAAGTTATTTAGGTTCTAGTGCAACCGCAACAACAACTTCTTCAAATCTAAACGGTATTTTGGGACAAGTAGTTTTTAATAATACAAGTGCGGTAACTCCAAACATTATTTGGAATGCTAGTTGTGTTGCCGATGTAAGAATCAAAAGTACCTTAACTTTTACTAAAGGTAGAGTTGCTATTGGAGGTACTTCAAAATTTGTGATTGGAAATTATACTACCATGTCTGATAGTACTACAGGTTTTTCTGCAAATGCTTTGCAAGGTATAACAAGTGGAATAGTAGGAAGGTATTTTGGTACTTCTGCAAACTCATTAACTAGTTTGCTAAATTCAGCAACAGATTATAGTTTTCAACCATATCCTTTTATTAATTTAAATGGAGCCAAAAGACATGCTTTTATTGTAAGACCATCTGTTGGTACTGCTGGGGCAGGTGTCAACGTTGCCGGAGAGGTTTATGTTTCCTATGTAAATGCTACAACGTTATCTGCAGGTCCAGTAGTTGATGATACCTATACTATTAACACTATATATGATGGTACGTGGACAATAACAAAAGGTGCTACTTATGTAAATACTTCTGGCACTGATATTGCATTTTATGCAACCGGTGCTTTTAACGCATTAGATGGTAGTTCTAGAATTTTAAAATCGGGAAATACTATTGCTTCCGGAAGTCAAGTAACAGGAACTAGTAGTCCTTTAGTAATTAGGTCAGGTGTAACAACTTCAGATTTATTTAGTGGCGCTTTTAAAGTAGGTGCTGCTACAGCATCTATTCAAGGTGCTACTACAAAAACTTCAATAGGAACTGGAAATTGGAATACTGCTTCAATTTGGTCTCCTTCTGGAGCTCCATCATGTTCTGATATTGTTGCCATTGCATCGGGTCATATTGTTACAGTTAGCGGAACTGCATCTGCAGCTGGAGTTAATATTGCTACTGGAGGTACTTTGACTTCATCGACTTCTAGTAATTTAACAGTGGGTTGCACGAACAACAATGCTGCTTTTGTTAATAACGGAACGTATACTATTTCTGCAGGAACCATAAAAATAAATGGAAGTGTAGTTCACAACCCAGGTAGTACATTTAATCAAACAGGTGGAAACATTGCTGTTGATGCAAATAATGCAGGAGATGTTGCTACTTCGGTAGGACTTGGTGCTTCTGCATTCAAAATAGATTCTCCATTAGCGATGAATTTAAGTGCTGGTAATATTACAATCGTAGATCCATTGGTAAATATAGATGTGGCTACAACAGCAACTACAGTTACAACTTTCGATATGAATACTCTAGTATCTGCGTCTACTGGTATAACTGCTTCTTATGCAACTGGAAGTACAATATTAACAACTACTTCGGCTTCTCTTTTAGGTGCAAGACCTTTTATTGGTCAAGTTGTTACGGGTACTGGTATTGCAGCAGGAACAACAATAACAGCTGTAATTTTACCAGGTATAAGCGCTACTCCATACTCAATTACGTTGTCACAACCAACAACTGCAGATTTGACAATTTCCTCTACAATAAGTTTTTCTGCTATGGCAAATGGTAGTAACGTTTTATTAATGGCCAATTTAGACGCACTCTCAGTTGGACAGATTGTTACAGGTACTGGAATTCCAAATGGTACAAGTATTTCGTCAATGGGTTATGGAGGTATCATTTTATCTAATCCAGTTAGTGGATTAACGACTTCACCAATAACTGCTGCTCAAACGTTAACATTTTCTGGAGCATCTTCAGGATGTGCAAGTTTAATATTAGCTGCAACTAACTCAGCTATAGTTACTGGTATGACGCTTACTGGTACTGGAATTCCAACGGGAACTACAGTTACTGCTATTATTCCTATTACTACTGTAGCTGGCATAGGTTCTAAACTTGATATAAGTAATTCAGCCACTTCGGCTATTTCAGCCCCAGCGGTATTAACATTTTATAAAGCAAATCCTGCATCTTACGCATTTGTATATAATTCTCCATTGCACAATGTGGCGGGGATGAACCACACTTTAAAGTTTGGTAATGGTACATCAATTGATAATGCAACTGTAATTACAAATGGTTTCCTTACTTCATTGTCTGCTGGTGGTGGAATTTTATCTTTAGGTAATTTAACTATTGATGCTGTAAATTCAGATAGATTTGTGAGTAGTATCAATAAATTAAATGTTCAAAATACTTTTACTGTTAATTCTGGAAGTGTTTTGATTAAAGCAAAACAATCTGGAACAACGGATTATGGAGCGTCTTATTTTGGCGGGAACATCATTAACAATGGTGCCATATACACACGTGGTTTAAGCCAACCTTTTGCATTGGATAACTTATCAAATGGAGGAGAAGTTCCCTCTACAATAGCTCAAACTATTTCTGGAACTGGTGTTTTTTCTGATACATATGATATAGCAACTCTTAATGCTACCTATGGCGTTGGAGTTTATGGGAATGCATCTGTTCCTAGCTTAATTGTTAATAATACAAGTACGGAAGGAATCACTATTGCAACCCCTAACTTTAGAGTAGAAGGTACTTTAACAATGAATAATGGAATCATTCATACTTCATCGGCAAATCCATTATACCATGGTGTTATAGGTTCTTCTTCCACTCCACAATTGACTTTTGGAATTGCATATGGTAATACTAATTATATTGATGGACCTTATGAAAAAGTAATTTCAGCTACTAATACTAATACATCATATGCTTTCTACCCAGTAGGTAAATCAGGTGTGTTTTCACCTATTTCATTAGCTATTGCTGGTGGAGGTAATTATAGAGTAGAGGCATATTCTTCAAACTCTGGTTCCGTGTCTTCAAATGTTGCTAATTTAAGTTCTAAAAGATGGATAGTGCAACGTACCGGATTAACGGGAACGCCAGCTACTTTTAATGCAAGAGTAGGGAGTGCTGATATAACAACAAATAATCTACTTGTACAAGCTTCGTCTGATCAAGGTGTTTATGATACCGTATTAGGGGCTTCAACTTATGCAGCTGCAGTATTGCCTTCTAGTGGTGTTGATCAGCTTAACAATATTACTACAGCAGCTCCTGCTTTATGGTCGGCATTTACAGGATATTTTTCTTATGCAACTGCACCAAACTGTTCGGGCACACCAAATCCAGGAAATACAATTGCTGATTTGACGTCTTCTAGATTGGCGGCTACTCAAAATTCAACTTCTACAGGTATTATAAACGGCTCAACGGCAGTAACATTATCAGCGGCTAACGCTTCAATTGTAGTTGGTTTAACAGTTTCAGGAACGGGTATTCAAGCAGGTACAACTGTAACTGCAATTACAACTACATCTTTGACATTGTCATTGCCAGCAACACAATCTAGTACAGCTCTTACAGCTTTAAGTTTCTATTCCGTTTCATCTCCTACATCTTTGTGTGGGTCACAAACAGCTACTTTAAGTTTACAAAACGCAACTACTGGATTAGGATTAGTTTATCAATGGCAGTCTTCAACGGATGGTATTACGTATGCTGATATTGTTGGTGCTACAGCTACCTCATATAATGCAGCACCAATTGTAAATACATATTACAAATGCAATGTGAGTTGTGGTGCAAATACTGGTACTTCAACTGCAGTTCAACTTACAGTTTCAGCGACTACAATAACTGCAACAACTCCAGTAGCTATTTGTAGCAGTCTTGCCCCAGCTTCAATGACTTTGGGAGCTACAGCTCCATCTGGAATTATTAATTGGTATGAGACACAAACAAGTACTGCCATCTTAGGAACTGGAGCTACTTTTGCTACTCCAACACTCTCTGCTACAACTACCTATTATGCAGGCGTAGATAATACTTCAACTAATAGTTTTACTAGAACCTTTTCAGGATCTACGACTAGAAATGATAATTATTCAGGTATGGTTTTCAATACAATTAGCAAAATAGTATTGAATACTGTAAAAGTTTATCCAAAACAAACGGCTGTTGGTGATAACTCACCAATTACCTTGGCATTACTAGATTCAGCAGGTAATATGATTGCTGGGCCAACAACTTTTACTCCAACCTCAAATATTACTACTACTTTACCAGCTCAAACGGTAACTCTTAATTACAATGTTCCTGTTGGAAATGGTTATAAACTTTTTGTAATTGGAGGATTGACAACTTTGAATGGAATAGGAAGATTAACATCAAATACTTTGCCTATTACTCAAGGAGCTATTTCAATTACTAATAGTGTAGATAGCTACAATGCTGTTCCAACAGCTACAGCTTCAAGTACTTTATGTATGTTTGATTGGACTTGGTCAGAAACTTGTTCAACTGCTAGAATTCCTGTAATAGCATCTGTTGTAAGTTCACCAGTAGTAAACACTACAGCGGCAACTTGTTCAACAGCAGGGTCTTCAACAATAAGTAATTATAACAGCTCAATAACTTATACTTTTAATCCAGCAGGTCCAACTGTAGGTGCAGGAGGTTTAATTACAGGTGCTGTAGCTGGAACAGCATATACGGTTACTGCTACTGGATGTGCTAATTCTGCTACATTTACAAATTCTGCCTTAGCAACTACAAACAATGTATTTTTCTTCATTGGAAACTTAATTACTACTCAAGGTTGTCAAGTTACTTTAACTAATTCAACAGACCCTTCAATTTCGTATACTATTAATGGTACGAACATAATTGGTGATTATATGTTTGAAAATATTCCTTATGGAACGTACAACTATGTGGTAACTAAAAATTGTTTTGTTCCTAAAACAGGTTCAGTTACTGTAAACTGTCAGCCTAATGGTGATGGTGTAGGTGTTGCCGTAGGTGCTTTAACAGCACAAACTACAAACAATGTGTTTTTCTTCATTGGAAACTTAATTACTACTCAAGGTTGTCAAGTTACTTTAACTAATTCAACAGACCCTTCAATTTCGTATACTATTAATGGTACGAACATAATTGGTGATTATATGTTTGAAAATA
>JBIPNF010000059.1:0-11695 GCA_044373885.1 Flavobacterium sp.
TTAGGGCCTGCTTCTAAAGTACAAGAAGAATTGATGGGGATACCATCGTTTGAAACTCCTGATTATTCTGAATTATTTGCTGAAGAAAAGGAATTAATTGGAAATTTAAAAAAAGCTTTCTTAATGGTAGCCGGTGGAGCGGTTCAAAAATACGGCCCTGATTTAGATGCGCACCAGCAATTATTAATGGCCGCATCTGATATGTTAATTGAAATATACATGGCAGAAAGCACCATTCTTAGAACTGAAAAAACTGCTAAAAAAGTTGGCGAAGATAAAGTTCAAGAACAAATTGCAATGGCAAAATTATACCTATATAAAGCCATTGACATTGTCAATCTTAAAGGAAAAGAAAGCATTATTTCTTTTGCAGAAGGAGATGAACAGCGCATGATGTTAATGGGTTTACGTCGATTTACGAAATATGTAAATATGCCAAATGTTGTCGGTTTAAGAGAAACTATTACAAATAAATTGGTTGATAAAAATGAATATTGTTTCTAAAATATAAAGATAGTTATTAGTTTTTTTGGTTAAAAAAGTCACTTTGTGTTTATTTACAGAGTGACTTTTTTTTTTAAAAAAAGTAATGTGAATTTTAATATAACATTATGTAATTTAAACCCCATTTATAAGAATTTATACCTAAATTTAATGAAAAAAAAATTTCTAATTATGAAAAAAATAATCGTTTCAATCGCAATAATAATTGCTGTAATTATTGGATGTAAAACCAACTCTTCAAATGGTGTTTCAAATAAATTAAACGTAACTTTTGAACCTAAAAGCAATAGTAATGTTTCCGGCTCTGGCGTTTTTACAGAAAAAAACGGTCAGGTAACTTTTAAAGGTAATTTCAAAGGATTAAAACCTGGAATTCATGCAATTCATATTCATGAAAAATCGGATTGTACGGCTGCCGATGGAAGTTCTGCAGGTGGACATTGGAATCCAACTTTTAAAAAACACGGGAAATTAGGCGAAGGAGAAGCTCATAAAGGAGATATTGGAAATTTCACAACTGATGAATTTGGTAATGGTACAATTACATTTACAACTTCAGAATGGTGTATCGGGTGCGGCGATGCTACAAAAGATATTGTTGGAAAAAGTTTAATTGTGCACCAAGGTCCTGATGATTATGTATCTCAACCTGCAGGAAATTCAGGGGCAAGAGTTGCTTGTTCAGCAATAATTAAGTAATAATAAATTTACTCTTAAAAACGCTTTAATAGTGATTGAAAATATATAAATTTGTTGCTCTAATTAGAAGTAATGATAAACCCATCAGCAGTCGGCTGGATTGATAAATTTTTTTTAGATCAAAAATCTTTAACGAAACCTGTTATTGAAAATCCTGACTTTTTTTATTCAAAAGTTAGAGATACAGGTTTTATTTATGGCTATATAATTTCATTGCAAACTCCAGTTTTTGTTGACAATAAAGGATGGACAGAAGATGAAATTACCAAGATTGCATTATTGAATACTTTATTTGGCGTTTATAAAATTTCAACTCTTGAAAGCAATCCTGAAAAATACATTTCTAAAGTTTTAGCTTTTTATAATGAGATGCATCCGCAAGGATTTAACTTGTTTAAGAAAATTTTACCGAGTAATTCCAACTCATTAAATTTAGAGAAAATCATTGATACTCGTATTCAAACTAATATCGATATTATTAATAAACAATTTTCTCACGTTTTGACAAATGCGCTCCTTTTTGTTGATGTTTTAGCATTTCAGTATTATTTAAAACACGATTCAATTCCTGAAAAATATATAAAAAAGATTGAAGAAACTATTATTAGTTTGGTCTCACTAGCTTTAAAAACAAAATCAAATAAAACTAAGTACGACGATTTATTGATAAAATTATTTGAAGCATCGGTTCGCTATAGCAAGTTTTCAAATGTGAGTATTCAGAATTTAGAAGAATTGAAATTGGATTATTTTACTTCTGATTTAGAAAAATACTATTTGATTGATATGGCCGGAATGGCTTTGTGGAGTGATGGTATTATTGAAAAGAACGAAGCTTATTTCCTTCATAATTTGGGCGAAATAATGTCGGTTTCTGATGAATTTGTTTCAGAAAGTATTGCTAAAACAAATGAATTTATTACACAATATATAAATGAAATTCCGTATTTTAAATACTCAAATCCGGTAAAGCATTTTTTTGATCATACTACTCAAAGTGTGGAAGTTTTGATTAGTCGAAACAAAAACAGGTTGTTCAAAGAACTTTCAGAAAGTAAAGAATTGATGGTTTTGCTTGCAAAATCGACTCGTCGCGATTTAGATGATAAAGAAAAGAAGAAAGTCAAAAAACAATTGTTGGATATTTGCAAATCAATTCCTTCCTTGACCATATTTTTGTTGCCTGGCGGAAGTTTGCTTTTGCCGATATTAATCAAATTTATTCCTAAATTACTTCCTTCTTCGTTTAATGAAAATTTGGAAGATTAGTAATTACTAATCCAAGAAAAATGATTGTTTTTAATTTCATTATTATTTTTATTGATAAAATCTAAATATGCTTTAGCAACAGGACTTAACTTTTTCCCTTTCAGCCAAATCAATCTCCAACTCGATATAATTGGAAGTTTTTTTATAGGAATAATTTTAATATCTCCTTTATCCAGTTCGTTTTTTAACCCAATAAGAGGCATAATTGAAAGTCCCAAACCAGCTATAACTGATTGTTTAACAGCCTCATTGGATGTTAATTGTATTTTCATGTCTGGAATAATACCGGTTTTATCCAAAAAAGTTTCCATAGAAAATCTTGTAGCGGAACCCAACTCCCTATAAATCAAAGGGTGCTTTGAAACATAATTTAATAAACTTAAATCCTGATTAATTTCTATTGATTTATTCCCCACCAAAAACAATTTATTTTCCATTAACAACATTGATTCAACAGCTATGTCGTTCGGAAGAATTGATACTAAAGCAAAATCTATTTCATTATTTTTCAAAGATTTCAATACTTTACTTTTATTTGTAACATCCATTTCCAGTTCTACCTCAACATTATTTTTCATAAATTCTGATAGATAATATGGCATTACATACTTACCTGTTGAAACTACAGACAACTTTAACCTACCCGACAATTGTCCTCTAAAAGCATGTGTTTTATAATTAATTGCATAAACTTCATTGATGATGTTCTCTGCTGCAAGAGCGATCTCTTTACCGAAATCAGTTACATACAATTTTCTTCCAATAACTTCAGTGAGTTGAATATCAAATTGATTTTGAAAATTTTTTAACTGAATTGATACTGCTGGCTGAGTAAGATGTAATTCTTGTGCAGCGATAGTTATACTTTTAGTTTGAGTTATTTTTAAGAAAACTTGAAGTTGATGTAATGTGTAATTCATAAATATATTTTATATATATAATTACAAATATAAATAAAAATATATGACTTAATAATGTGAATTTTGTAAAAAAATAATTCAAATGAAAACACTTATTACAATTTTAATTGCAAGTTTTACATTAACTAGCTGTGTAACTATTAAACCCGGAGAAGTAGGATTGAAACAAAAACTTGGAAAACTATCCGAACAAGTTTATCCTCAAGGACCAGTTTTTTTTAACCCATTTACCTCTAAAATAGTACGAACATCTATTCAAACCCGAAATTTAGAGTTGAGCTTAAACCTACCTAGCAAAGAAGGACTAAGCATTACTTCACAAATTTCTATTCTATACAGATTAGAAAAAACAGAAGTAATAAAAATTGTAAATGACCTTGGACTCAACTATGAGGGCATTATTGCCAATGTATTTCGTTCAGCTTCTGCAGACATTTGTTCACAATATTTTGCAAAGGATATGCATTCTGGTAAACGATCTGAAATAGAAGCCGATATTTTAAAGAAAATGTCTGGGAATTTATTAAACAAAGGAATTGTTATTGAATCGGTTCTTATGAAAAGCATACAACTTCCGCTGGGATTATCACAATCTATAGAAAGTAAATTAAGAGCTGAACAAGATGCTATGAGAATGGAATTTGTTTTACAACAAGAAAAATTCGAAGCGGAAAGAAAAATAATTGAAGCAAAAGGTACTAGAGATTCCCAAAAAATACTATCAGAAGGATTAACAAATGAAATTATTAAACTAAGAAGTATTGATGCTTTTAAGGAATTATCTAAATCTCCCAACACAAAAATTATTGTAACTGACGGCAAAGCTCCTTTTTTAATAAATCAAGAATAAATTTTGACTCAGATTATAAATATTTAAAAGTTATCTAATAGTCAGCAGATTTAGCTTTTATAAGATCAACTTTAACAACAAGTAGCCATTAGTAAATACTCACAAATAAAAATGACAACTTGCTTGAAGACTAAAAAGTAAAAATTATATGCATGAAATACTCAAATAAAAAAAATGGAAAATAATAAAGAATTCAAACTTATTGACGGAACATTTTCAATAGAAGATGCCAATAGAGTGCTTACAACACTACTAAACTATAAAATCGATTATCATAACAGAGAAGATTTTAGCAACCATATTAGATTTAATAAAAATATAGAGCACTCAAAAAAACGTATTCAGGAACTTACCGAAGCAAAAGAGCAAATAAGAAGTCTTATTATAAATTCTGAATCCGAAGATATAAAATTCGTAATCAAGAGCAATATTTCAATTGAAATTGAAAAATAGAATATTTCTAGAAAGAAAACTCCTTATTGCAACAAAACATCAGAAGGAGTCGGTAATTGCTCCTTTATTCTTGGAAGAATTTAAAAATAACTGTTTCACTTCAAAAGCAATTGATACCGATTTGCTTGGCACTTTTTCGGGTGAAATTGATAGAAAAGATGATGCTCTTTCCACCTTAAGAAAAAAATGTATTCTATCTAATAAAATTACCAATTGTGATTTAGTTATTGCCAGTGAAGGTTCCTTTGGGGCGCATCCATCACTATTTTTTGCACAAGCAGATGAAGAATTGTTAATGCTAAAAGATTTTAAAAATGATATTGAAATTGTTGCTAGAGAAGTTAGTATGGATACCAATTTTAATGGAAAATCTATAGCTAGCGAAGCAGATTTATTGGTATTTGCTGAACTTGTAAACTTCCCAAGTCATGCGATAATTCTAAAACCTGAGGAGAAGAATTTTTCAAAAATATTCAAAGGAATCAACTCTATGGAAATTTTGCTAAAAAATTACAACCAATTAAAACAAGAATTTGATAGCGTTTATGCAGAAACTGACATGCGAGCGATGTACAATCCAACTCGAATGAACGTAATTAAAAAAGTGACTCAAAAGTTAATCGAAAAAATTAAAAATTTATGTCCAAAATGCGATTTGCCTGGTTTTGACATCGTAATTGCAAATTCTGGTTTGCCTTGTGAAGATTGTTTATCAGCTACTCGATCCACATTAAGTTATTTATACAAATGTAAAAAATGTTGTTATGAAAAAGAAGTTCTTTACCCAAGAGGAATACGATTTGAAGACCCAACTTATTGCGATAACTGCAATCCTTAAATAAACATGACACAAATTTCAACCGATATATTTAAAGCCAAAAAAACTCTTGAAAACGAAGATTTAGTTGCTATACCCACAGAAACCGTTTATGGTTTGGCGGGAAGTATTTATAGTGAAAAAGCTATAAATAAAATATTTATGACAAAAAATAGACCCGCAAACAATCCTCTAATCGTGCATATTCATTCTATAGAATTATTAGAAAAAATAGCCATAGATATTCCCGAAAAAGCAAAAAAATTAGCCGCATCTTTTTGGCCTGGTGCTTTAACTTTGGTCCTGAAAAAAAACAAATGTATTTCCTATAGTTTAACCGCTGGAAAAGAAACTGTTGCTATAAGAGTTCCGAATCATCCTTTGACTTTAGAATTGCTAAAACTACTCGATTTTCCTTTAGCGGCACCAAGTGCAAACCCCTTTGGTTCAATAAGTCCAACGACTACTCAACATGTAGCCGATTATTTTACAGATTCCCTAGAAATGATTCTTGAAGGTGGTAATTGTGAAATGGGTATTGAATCGACCATTATTGGTTTTGAAAATGAAAAAGTCATTTTATACCGATTAGGATCAATTTCTGTAGAAGATATAGAGGCTGTAATTGGCTCTATTTATATTGCCAATATAAATGATAGTACTCCAGACGCACCGGGAATGTTAACTAGACATTATGCACCAGTTACAAAAACCATTTTATCAGAAAGTATCGAGGATGAAATAAAAAAGCATCCAAAATCTAAAATTGGTGTTTTATTATTTCAAGATTCCTTTGGTGAGAATGAGAATGTGATTAAAGAAATACTTTCAATTAAAGGTGACTTAAAGGAAGCATCCGCCAACTTATATGCTGCAATGCATCGATTAGACAAACAAAACTTAGATATAATATTAGCTGAAAAGTTTCCAGAAAACGATTTAGGAAAATCAATTAACGACCGTTTAGAGCGAGCAACAAAAAAACAAATTAAATGAATTTAAACTTACTATTTGACAATTTAACTAATCCGGCTTTATTGTTTTTTTTACTTGGAATAATTGCAGTAAAACTCAAAAGTGATTTAGAAATTCCACCAAATTCCTCAAAATTCATTTCACTTTATTTGTTGTTTTCAATAGGATTCAAAGGCGGACAAGAATTGGCGCATAGCCATTTTAAGCTCGAATTAGTTTGGTCAATTCTATTTGGGATTATAATTGCTTTAGTTATTCCTATATATACTTATTTCATTCTAAGAAGAAAGTTTAACGTATATGATTCAGGAGCAATTGCGGCGGCTTATGGTTCTGTGAGTGCCGTAACATTTGTAACAGCGGCTTCTTTTTTAGAAATACAACATATGAGTTTTAGTGGCCACATGGTAGCAGTAATGGCTTTAATGGAAGCTCCTGCAATAATAGTTGGCGTAATTTTAATTAGGTTATTTGACACAAAAAAAGAAATCAATACATCTATTGCTTCTATTTTAAGACATTCATTTACTAATGGTAGCGTATTATTAATTTTAGGAAGTCTAATAATTGGACTACTTGCAAGTGACGAACAAGCTATGGGAATAAAGCCCTTTACTAATGATTTGTTTAAAGGTTTTCTTGCCATTTTTCTATTAGATATGGGTATTGTAAGCGGGAAAAAAATAAGCGATTTTCTTAAAAGTGGCTGGTTTGCAGTACTATTTGCATTAATCACACCTTTGGTAAATGGATGTTTAGTCGCTATTATAAGTCAATTTATAACAGATGATATAGGTAACAGGTTTATGTTATCGGTTTTAGCGGCAAGTGCTTCCTATATAGCGGTACCAGCAGCAATGAAAATAGCTGTGCCAAAAGCAAATCCAGGATTGTTTTTACCGATGGCTTTAGCTATAACCTTTCCACTAAATATAACTCTGGGTATGCCAATTTATCTATCATTAATTCAATTAATAAATTAATAATTTTGTTACATTTATGTTTGTTTGAAAGACTACATTTTTAGAGTGTAGTCTTTCTATTTAAACTAATTTGAAAATTTTAGTTGGTAAACTTCATCTAATTCTACATTAGAACTCATATTTACATCTAAATCTGTTACATAACCAGAATTTAAACCATAAGTCCAACCATGAAGGGTTAACTCTTGCCCATTTCTCCAAGCATTTTGAACTATTGAAGTTTTGGCTAAATCAAAAACTTGTTCTTGTGCATTGACCTCAACAAATTTATTAAACCGTTCTTCTTCATCCTCAATTGTGTTAAGATAATGTTCGTGTAGTCTGTAAACATCCTTGATATGTCTAATCCAATTATCAATTAAACCTATTGATTGATTTCCCATTGCTGCCTTTACTCCACCACATCCGTAGTGACCACATACAATTACATGTTTCACTTTCAAAACATTTACAGCATAATCTAGTACACTCAACATGTTCATATCACTATGAATAACCATATTGGCAATATTTCTATGAACAAATACTTCTCCAGGTTTTGCGCCGATTATTTCGTTTGCAGGAACCCTACTATCCGAACAACCTATCCAGAGTAATGGTGGTTGTTGGCCTTTGGCTAAATCTTTGAAATATTCTGTATCAATATTTAATTGATTTTCAACCCATTTCTTATTATTGTCAAGAATTTTTTTATAAAAATCACTACTCATAATTTACTATTATTTAAAGATTATTTCTTTTTTTTCTAATTTTTCTAATTTTCTTTTCATCACGTTATATTTATGTTCAATTGTAACGGTGTTAGAATAACCTTCACTATTTTCCAAATTATAAGCGTTTTTAAAACCTACTAATTTAACATTTATATTTAGATTTTTTGATTTATTTTTCTTGAATTCTTTTATTAAATCCAAAATATCATGAGCAATATAAACCGTTTGTGAGGCATCAATAACAACTTTTGAATTTTCGGGAATATCATTTAAAGTTGATTTAATTGCTGCTTTATTCAAAAAAGAAACCTCTTGAGCTAAATCTATATGAATAATATCACCCTCAGCATATTCCTCTTTCTTGAAACTATAGGCACGTTTGAGATTACCTTTTAAGATAAAAATGACACTAATCACTATACCTAATGCAACTCCTTTGAGTAAATCTGTGAAGACAACTGCGATTAATGTAGCTATAAATGGCACAAACTGATATTTCCCTTTTTGCCAAAAATGTAAGAATGTAGCAGGTTTAGCTAATTTATAACCTACTAATAACAAAATTGCTGCCAATGTTGCCAACGGAATTTTATTCAATATTGTTGGAATTGCCAAAACACTTATCAAGAGTAGAAGTCCATGAATTATAGCTGACATTTTTGATTTGGCTCCTGCATTATTATTTGCCGATGTTCTCACAACTACTGATGTCATTGGCAAACCACCCAAAAGGGCACTGATTAGATTTCCTATTCCTTGTGCTTTCAATTCGACATTGGTATCGGTATAACGCTTTTGCTGATCCATTCTATCGGCAGCTTCAATACACAATAATGTTTCAATTGATGCAACGATTGCAATTGTAAGCCCAATCATCCAAACTTTTGGATTTGTAATTTCTGCAAAATTTGGAGTTACAATTATACCTTTAAATTCCTCTATTGAAGTTGGAATCGGTAAAGAAACTAAATGTTCTTTAGTTATTTCTAATGAGCTACCAGAAACTATAAAAAATTCATTGAGAACAACCCCAATAGCAACAGCAATTAAAGCTCCAGGAACTAATTTCATTTTTTTAAGAAACGAAAACTTATCCCAAGAAATCAATATAACTAAAGAGACTAAAGTAATTATAATTGAACCTAATTGAATGTAATTAAGAAGTCCTGAAATTGCAGAAAAAGTATTACTACCATCAAATTGCAAAAAAGATTCGTCACCTTCAAAATCGGAATCGTAACCGAAAGCATGCGGTAATTGTTTGAGAATAATGATAATTCCAATTCCCGCCAACATCCCTTCAATGACGTTAGTTGGAAAATAATTGGAAATACTACCCGCTTTGATAAATCCTAAAATTAATTGGATAATTCCAGCGATGAATACCGCTGTTAAAAAAATATTAAAAGCACCTAAATCAGAAATTGCGGTTAAAATTATAGCAGTTAAACCCGCGGCTGGACCTGAAACGCTTAAATGAGAAGTACTCAAATAACCAACTACTATTCCACCAATTATTCCCGAAATTATACCCGAAAACAATGGTGCTCCTGAAGCCATTGCAATACCTAAACATAGTGGCAAAGCCACCAAAAAAACCACTAAACCTGAAGCAAAATCAGATTTGAGGTTGGCAAAAAGATTAATTTTTTTTGTCATAATACCTTACTAAATATTTAAATGTAAAATTTCATTACGTAAATAACGTAACTATTTTCAATAAAATGAAAATTAATTAATTTTAAACAAAGTCTGGTGGAGGGATGAAAATTGAAGAAAATATATTGTCGTGTTTAGATAAATTCTCAGAAAGAACTAAACTTGATATTCTTGGTTGCTTAAAAGTCAAAATTGAAAAGGTATCGAATTTGAATTCTGATTTTATTTCTTTGTGCATTTCTTCTAATTCTGCTGAACTATAAAAAAAAGAAATATCCGTATTTTTTTCAATCAAACTCACAATTGTTGGAGTTGAAAGAAAAATAAAAAATACGAAAAGGACCAATTTGGTAGCAACTTTCATAAGTGCAAAACTATACGTAAAAATGAATTTAATGCTACTAACAATAAAACTTTAAAAAATATTTAACAAAAAAGGGACTTTAATCCCTTTTCAAATATTTCCATATTATAAACTTTCTTCCAACCAAGCTTTCAACATCCATATTGTTTTTTCTTGTTCTGAAATGAAATCACTCATCATAGAATTCGTGCCTTCATCTTCTATTTCACTTGACTTCAATAGAATAGCTCTTTCGATTTTTAATAATTGAGTCATGGAATCCACAATTATTTGAATTGCTTTTTCATCATTTGAAATATTTTTCCCAACTGTCAGTTGATTGTTATTGATATATTCTTCAAAAGTATGAAATGGGGTTTTTCCAAGTGTCAATACTCTTTCGGCGATTAAATCAATTTTGAGCTGAGAATCATTATATAACTCTTCAAATTTAACATGTAAATCAAAAAAGCGTTTACCGCGAATATTCCAATGAAAACCTCTTAAGTTTTGATAATAAAACTGGAAATTAGACAATAAAACATTTAAATCATTTGCGATTATTTCAGATTCTTTAGCTGGCAATCCTAAGCTGTTCGTTTTCATATTATTTATTTTTTACAAAATTATTAATAAAATGAATCTTTATACTATAAGTTAAATTGATTGTTTTTATATTTGCATCACAAATTACTATTATAATGACAATTACACAATTACAATATGTTTTAGCTGTTGCTGAACATAAAAATTTTACTCTAGCTGCTGAAAAATGTTTTGTTACACAACCAACATTAAGTATGCAAATTCAAAAAGTGGAAGAAGAACTAAAAATTCAGATTTTTGATAGAACGAAAAAACCAATCCAATTGACTGATATTGGACAAAAAATTGTTAATCAAGCCAAGAATATTGTAAATGAAGCCGATAGAATGAAAGATATTGTTGAGCAACAAAAGGGATTTATTGGTGGGGAATTTCGACTAGGTATAATTCCAACCATAATGCCGACGTTGTTACCAATGTTTCTCAATACTTTTATCAAAAAATTCCCTAAAGTAAAACTCATAATTGAAGAGTTAAACACTGACGAAATAATAATAAAATTAAAGAACGGAAATCTCGATGCGGCGATTGCGGCGAGTCCGCTAAGCGAAGAAAAACTAAAAGAAATTGTATTGTACTACGAACCATTTGTAGCTTACATTCCTGAAAAACATCGGATTTCAGAAATGAAAGAAATTGAAGTATCTGATTTAAATTTAGACGAAATTTTATTATTACAAGACGGACATTGTTTTCGTGATGGGATTCTAAATTTATGTAAAAATCAAGATATTGTATCGCTAAATAATTTTCAAATTCAAAGTGGAAGTTTTGAAACACTAATTAAATTAGCAGACGAAGGTTTGGGATTAACCCTTTTACCCTATTTGCATACTTTGGATTTAAAGGACAATGACAAATTGAAATTAAAGCATTTTAAAGATCCGAAACCCGCTAGAGAAGT
>JBIPNF010000253.1:0-3385 GCA_044373885.1 Flavobacterium sp.
TTTTGCTTTTTCGCTTGGTTCTATGCCAATTGTATTCCAACCATTTTCTTTTGCGGTCAATAAAAAATCCCCTGTTCCGGCTCCGATATCTAATAAATTACCTTTGCTTGAACTAGAACTGTTTATTAAATTTAGCTTGTTTTTTAGCGCTATTCCTTTTACAAAATGATAGGCTTTTTCAAATAAAGAACGTTTTGAATCTGTATGAGAAATATAGTCAACGCTTTCATAATAGCGCCCTAGATTTTCAAGACTTGGCTGTGGCGATGTGATCAACATGTCCAAAGTTTCGTCATAATACAAATCAAATGTTTCTTTAGAAACAGAATAATCTTTTACAGCGAGGAAGTGTTTTTTATTTGAAATATCCATTTTTAGTTTTCAGTGGTCCGTTTTTAGTAATCAGTTTAGCAACATTGTCAAAAATTTATATATAAAATTAATAATGGTTTCACGTGGAACAATTTAATTTTTAGTGGTCAGTGGCTGGCTTTAAGTGATCAGTTTGGTGCAATTACTAGATAACTATTTACTTAAATCTGAATACTGAACACTTTATTATCGTCCCATGTAAATTAACAAAACCGAAATGTCGCTTGGGGAAACTCCGCTAATTCTAGACGCTTGCGAAATAGTAACCGGGCGAATTTTTCCCAACTTCTGTCTTGCTTCAATCGACATTGATTTTATTTTATTGTAGTCGAAATCTTCAGGGATTTTCACATCTTCCAAACGCGTTAATTTGTTGGCGTTGTTTCTTTCCTTTTCGATATAGCCTGAATATTTAACTTGTATTTCTGCTTGTTCTAAAATCTCTAAATCTACTTCATTAGCATCAATATAATCCTTTACTTTTTGTAATTGCATCATATCATTCAAATCAATTTGAGGACGAGAAAACATCTTAAACATCTTATCACTTTGATTCACTAAAGCAGTTTCTTTTGACTCTAAAATAGGATTTGCTTCTGCTGCAGTAATGCTTGTTTCTTTAAAAAAAGAAACCATTTTATCAGATTCTTTTAGTTTGTGCTCCATTCGTCGTAAACGCAATTCAGAAGCCAAACCAATTTCGTATGACATAGGCGTCAATCTAAAATCGGCATTATCTTGTCGCAAAAGCGTTCTAAATTCCGCTCTAGAAGTAAACATGCGATAGGGCTCTTCTGTTCCTTTAGTAATTAAATCATCTATTAAAACCCCAATATAAGCTTCGTCTCTTTTTAGAATCATTGGCGCTTTTTCTTGAACTTTTAAAGCCGCATTAATTCCCGCCATCAATCCTTGTGAAGCCGCTTCTTCGTATCCGGTAGTTCCATTGATTTGTCCGGCGAAATACAACCCTTTAACCAACTTAGTTTCTAAGGTATGTTTCAATTGTGTTGGTGGAAAATAATCGTATTCAATTGCATATCCTGGACGGAAAAACTTAACGTTTTCAAATCCAACAACAGAGCGCAATGCTTTAAATTGAATGTCTTCAGGTAAAGAAGTAGAGAAACCATTTACATAGACTTCGACGGTATTCCATCCTTCAGGTTCTACAAATAATTGGTGCCTGTCTTTGTCGGCGAATCGGTTTATTTTATCTTCAATTGACGGACAATATCTTGGACCAATACTTTTTATTCTACCATTAAACATTGGTGAACGGTCAAAACCTTCTCTCAAAATATCGTGAACATCCAAAGATGTGTAAGTCATATAACAGGATTTTTGATGAACTAACGGTTTTGTAATGTCTGAATAAGAAAATTTGTCCGGTTTTGCATCACCTTTTTCTTCATTCATTTTTGAATAATCCAACGATCTTCCATCAACTCTTGGCGGCGTTCCGGTTTTCATTCTACCCGATTCAAAACCTGCTTTTACCAAATCTTCAGTTATTCCGTACGCGGCGCTTTCACCAGCTCTTCCTCCGCCAAATTGTTTTTCGCCAATGTGAATTAATCCGTTTAGAAATGTTCCGTTCGTTAAAACTACGGACTTCGCTTTTATTTCAATTCCTAAAGACGTTTTAATTCCTTTTATTTTTCCGTCTTCAATAATTAATCCAGCAACCATTTCTTGATAGAAATCGAGGTTGGGTGTTTGCTCCAACATTAATCGCCATTCTTCTGCAAAACGCATTCTGTCGCTTTGAACTCTTGGCGACCACATTGCCGGACCTTTGGATTTATTCAGCATTTTGAATTGGATTGCGGTTCTATCAGAAACAATTCCCGAATACCCTCCAAGCGCATCGATTTCGCGAACGATTTGTCCTTTTGCGATTCCTCCCATTGCGGGATTGCAGGACATTTGCGCAATATTTTGCAAACTCATGGTAACTAATAAGGTTTTGGAGCCTAAATTAGCCGCTGCCGCTGCCGCTTCTGAACCTGCGTGGCCAGCGCCAACTACAATTACATCGTATATATCTTGAAACAAATTATTATTTATTTAATGTTCGTTTATTCTTGATCCTAAATGTTCCACGTGAAACATTGTTATTTTTAACTATCAATTCCAAATGCAAAAATACAAAAAAACAATAGCCCAGATTGAAAGGAAAATCCTCAAGGTTTTACCGAGAGATTTGGAATGAAAGCGGGAATTACATTTATAGAAAAGCCCGAAATTTCGCTCCTAATTATTATTGTTCCGCATGAAACATTTGCATTTTTTCTTCTTCTTTACCTCTCATTATTTGCTCATCAGATTCCGATTTATCCTTGTATCCGCAATAATGCAAAACGCCATGAACGAGGACGCGCTTGATTTCTTCGAGGAATGTTACGTTGAAATCAGCGGCGTTTTCACGGACTCTTTCGACCGAAATAAAAATATCTCCGTGTAGCTCATTTCCTACAGAATAGTCAAAACTAATAATGTCGGTTAGGGTGTCGTGGTCGAGGTATTGCTGGTTGATTTGCAGCAAATATTCATCGTCACAAAACACATAGTTGATGTCGCCTTCTTTTTTATTTTCGGTTACAATTACTGCTGACAACCATTTTGAAAATTCAGCTTCTCGGTCTAATTCGAAATCCGTTTCGTAGTTAAAACTAATCATTTTTTTTAAAATATTCTTGAACCTTTTGGTTAAAATTAGAACGCAAAGGTAAGGTTTGTCGGTTTAAAATTTCGATACTCTTGATGTATTCTTGTAAATTCAGAGGAAGTGCTGTGCTTTTATTGTTGAAATCTTTCTTATTGGTTTGGGATTGGCGTTTCTTTTCCTCGCCTTGTTGCTGTGTTGCTTTTTCTAATTTAAGTAATTCATATTGTAAATTTAGCATCTTTTGAAGGGTTTCGTTATTGAAACCTTTGTTCAATAATTGCTTCTCGATTTGCTTCATTTGCTCTAAAGAATTTTGACCATTTCCACCAATTCCTTCTTTGT
>JBIPNF010000254.1:0-3352 GCA_044373885.1 Flavobacterium sp.
CGTTAGACAAACCAAGTTTCCCAGTTTTAAAAGACGGTGTTTCTGACAAAAATATTCCAAAACTTACTATAAATGGCGAAGATGTTTTAACGTTGAATGATAAAGCACTATCAAAATTTAGAAATTTGAATTTGGGTTTTATTTTTCAATTTCATCAATTATTACCCGAATTTACGGCTTTAGAAAATGTTTGCATTCCCGCTTTTATTGCAAATAAATCCAAACAAGAAACCGAAATTGAAGCTAAAAAACTGTTAGAATATCTAGGTCTTTCACATCGTATTAATCACAAACCTAATGAACTTTCTGGTGGTGAACAACAACGAGTGGCGGTTGCTAGAGCCTTAATCAATCAACCTGCTATTATTTTTGCAGATGAGCCTTCAGGAAATTTAGATACCGCATCGGCAGAAAATTTGCACCAGTTATTTTTTAAGTTGCGAGATGAACTAGGACAAACATTTGTTATTGTGACCCACAACGAAGAATTGGCGAATATGGCCGACAGAAAATTGGTTATGGTCGATGGACAAATTTCAAAAACATAAATTATGCTTTTAATTGCACTGAGTTGGATTATACTTTTCTATTTTTTTCTAATTTATGGCATTGCCATAGAAAAATTTTTACGTTTAAATTCTAATGAAATAACATTCACAATTCTTTTTGGGATGCTTTTTCAGACTGTCTTGTTAACAATTTGTGCGTTTTTTACAGCAATTACTTAACAGTATTTATTGGCAATCTAACTTTAGTCGCCCTATTAACTGTTAAATATGGAAAAGAAATAGTGGATAAAATCGCTACTTTTTTGAGTGATTTTAAAAAACTTTCCGATTATTTGAAAATAATTTTATTGCTAATCCTTATTTCAACATTATTAAAATCTGCTCAATTCCCATTTATTTTGGATAACGAGAGCTACTATATACAAACTATAAAATGGCTAAATGAATATGGTTTTGTAAAAGGAATAGCTAATTTGAATATTGCTTTTGGACAAACATCGGGCTGGCACATTTTACAATCAGGATTTAACTTTAACTTTATAACCGATAGAATCAATGATATCAATGGTTTTTTATTTGTGTTTTGTTCCTACTATTTTTTAGCTGAATTTGACAAAAACTGGCGACAGAATCAACAATTTCACTGGATTGGGTTTGTGCTGTTATTTAACTTACTTTCATATCAATTCATAAATTCTCCATCACCAGATTTACCCTTGTATTTAATAGCTCAAATACTATTTTATCTTTTTTTAAAAACCACTAAAACTATTGAAAATCAGAAAATAATTATAGTATTATTAACCTATTTAATGTTTTTAAAAATCACCATAGTACCACTTTGTTTGTTATTAATTTATCAATTTTATCAAGAAAAAAAAATAAGGATTTTTCTAGTTACAACAATCTTTATTTTTACTATTATATGGATCACTAAAAATACCATTTTAACCGGTTATCCAATTTTTTCCGTGATTTATTTTCATTATTCTTGTGACTGGGTAGTACCTGAAATATTAGTGAATTCATTTAATCACTCCATTCAAAATCATGAATTTTCGTCGGTTTCAAATTTTAAAAATTTATCCATTTTGGAAAAATTCTCTATTTGGATTCAACTAGAAGGTATTAATCGTATTTTTAATATTGGTATCATTTTGTTGTTTTTTGTGGCACCTTTTACTAAAAACATAAGAACTGTTTTTGAATATAAAGTCTTGTATTTATTGCTTCTTATCCATTTTATTGTCGTTTTTTTATCATCGCCCCAATTTCGTTTCTTTTTGCTAGAATTTATTTTTTTAACAGCTTTAGTGTTTTCTGATGTTTTAAATAAGTTAAAAATCAATTATCAATTAGTAAAAGGAATACTGGTTATATCAGCAGCAATGCCGGTTATTTCAATTTATTTCATAGATTTAAAAACGTTAACAAAAAACAAATACAATCAAGAATTTGAAAAAATAAGCCTTTCTCAAATTTTTCTTCCTGAAAAAAATTCGAAATATTCCGAAATAAAATTCGAAAAAATTACAGAAGACAATTTGGACTTCTATTCCCCTAAAGAAAATTTTTTCTTTTATGGTACAGCTAATGGAAAATTACCTTGTGTAAACAAAGTTCACCTAGACTATTTAAAAAACAAATACCACTTTGTACCTCAACTTAGAACATCCAAATTGGGTGACGGATTTTATTCTAAAAACATCCCAAAAAATGAAATAAATGAGTAAGCTTTCAATAATAATACCCGTGTACAATGAATCCAAAACTATTTTTAATATTCTGGAAAAGATAAAAAATGTTGCATTAATTCATAATATTAAAAAGGAAATAATTATTATAAATGATTGTTCAACAGATAACTCTGAGCATCTAATATTCGCCTTCATATCAGCAAACACAGATTTAAACATATTCTACATTAAAAACACATACAATCGTGGAAAGGGTTCATCAATCAAAATAGGCATACAAAAAGCGACAGGGAATTATT
Source organism: Flavobacterium sp. (assembly GCA_044373885.1). Lineage (GTDB taxonomy): Bacteria > Bacteroidota > Bacteroidia > Flavobacteriales > Flavobacteriaceae > Flavobacterium. The sequence continues at coordinate 2,506 of JBIPNF010000254.1, forward strand.
TAATAATTCAGGATGCTGACTTAGAATATGATCCAAATGAATACAACATTTTGTTAAAACCAATAATTGACGGGTTTGCAGATGTTGTATATGGATCTCGTTTTATAGGGGGCAATCCCCATCGAGTTTTATTTTTTTGGCATTCAGTAGGTAATAAATTTTTAACAATGGTTTCTAATTTGTTTACAAATTTAAATTTATCGGATATGGAAACTTGCTATAAATTATTTAAAACAGAAATTATTCAGAACATAAACCTAAAAGAAAAAAGATTTGGGTTTGAACCCGAAATAACTGCCAAAATTTCAAAAATACCTGCAATTAGAATTTACGAAGTCGGTATATCCTATTATGGACGAACTTACGCCGAAGGAAAAAAAATAGGATGGAAAGACGGATTTCGTGCATTATATTGTATTGTAAAATACTGGAAAAGAAATTAATCGAATTTATAACTTTTAAATTAATCCAATTTAGGCGATGGATTCTATTCAAAAAACATAACCATAAATGAATAATTCCGAATTAAAATCATTTCTTGACGAGAAAGTTGAATTGTACAATAACCCAAATTTTATTGAAAGTGATCCCGTTCAAATTCCACATTTATATTCTCAAAAAGAAGACATTGAAATTGCTGGTTTTCTAAGTGCTACAATTTCTTGGGGAAACCGCAAAATGATCATCAAAAATTCGCATCGAATGATGGATTTAATGGGAAATGCACCCTTTGATTTTGTAATGTCTCACACTGAAAATGATTTGGAACGTTTAGAATCTTTTGTCCATAGAACATTTAATAACCAAGATTTTCAATTTTTTATAAAAAGTTTACAAAATATTTATA
>JBIPNF010000060.1:0-11507 GCA_044373885.1 Flavobacterium sp.
AAATCGAGCAATTTGGAATAATAGCTCTAATCTTGTCAATCAAAATCATATATTGTTCTCGAGTGTGTAAACGATTCATTTCCTTTAAAATCCGGTTACTTCCAGACTGAACAGGAAGATGAATGTGCTTGCAAATATTATCGTATTTCGCTATAATATGCAAAATACTTTCGTGCATGTCTTGCGGATTGGATGTCGAAAACCGAATGCGTATTTTTGGAAAACCAACAGCTACCATTTCTAATAATTGGTCAAAATCTACCGAAGTTGCTTTCTGCATTTCACTCGCATTCACAAAATCTTTTTTCAAACCGCCGCCATACCACAAATAACTATCTACATTTTGACCCAAAAGTGTAATTTCCTTGAAGCCTTTATCCCATAAATCTTGAATTTCCGAAATAATACTTTGAGGTTCCCGACTGCGTTCACGACCTCTCGTAAAAGGAACTACGCAAAAAGTACACATATTATCGCAACCTCTCGTAATCGAAACCAAAGCCGTAATTCCGTTACTCATCAATCGAACCGGTGAAATATCACCATACGTTTCGTCTTTCGACAAAATCACGTTAATTGCATCACGACCTTCCTCAACTTCGCTCAATAAATTCGGCAAATCCTTATACGCATCAGGGCCTACAACCAAATCCACGATTTTTTCTTCTTCCAAAAATTTGTCTTTCAACCGCTCTGCCATACAACCCAAAACGCCCACTTTCATCTTCGGATTAATCCGTTTCACCGCATTGTATTTTTCCAAACGTTTGCGAATAGTTTGTTCCGCCTTGTCCCGAATCGAGCAGGTATTTACCAAAACCAAGTCGGCTTCTTCCAATATTTGAGTCGTATTGTAACCATCATTCGACAATATCGAAGCCACAATTTCGCTATCCGAAAAATTCATCGCGCAACCGTAACTTTCAATAAAAAGTTTCTTCGTATTCTGAGGTTTATGTTCTAAAACAAGACTTTCGCCCTGCTTGCTTTCTTCAATATTTTTATTCATCATTAATTTTAAAACACAAAGATAACGCAAATCGAATAAATATGACAAGATGTCAGCCTAAGAATTAACATATTATTTGTTTTCAGGAGCTATTCCCGCTTACCGCTTCAAGTCCTCATTCAAAAAGTTGTTTTTCTAAGCCAAAAAAGGAGCTTCCTTTGGGCGCTCTTTTTCGGTAAGAAAAACTAACTTTTTTCATTCCGGGCTTTCCACTAAAATCGAGGCTACCTTACGATTTGGGTTACATTTATATTAGTATTGAAGAGGGTTACAGTTGGATTTAATCAATGTATTTCAACCTAATTTTGTACTTTTAAATAATCAAAAGCACAATATTTAAAAAAATCATATACTTTTGTCGCAGAAAATATATAATCCAATGGCAAAGAATTTAGTTATAGTCGAATCTCCGGCAAAGGCAAAAACAATCGAGAAGTTTTTAGGAAGTGATTTTCAAGTAGAGTCAAGCTACGGTCATATTGCCGATTTGCCTTCAAAAGAAATTGGTGTAGATGTAGAAAATGGCTTCAAACCTAAATATGAAGTTTCCGCCGATAAAAAAGCATTGGTTTCTAAACTCAAGACCTTAGCGAAAAACGCCGATATGGTTTGGTTAGCAAGTGATGAGGATCGCGAGGGAGAAGCCATTTCTTGGCATCTTGCTGAAGAATTAAAATTGGATAAAAGCAAAACGAAACGTATTGTATTTCACGAAATTACAAAAACAGCGATTTTAAAAGCCATTGAAAATCCTCGTGAAATAGATTATAATTTAGTAAATGCACAACAAGCCCGAAGAGTTTTAGACCGATTAGTAGGATACGAATTGTCGCCTGTCCTTTGGAGGAAAATCAAAGGTGGACTTTCCGCTGGTCGCGTTCAATCTGTTTCGGTTCGATTAATTGTAGAACGAGAAAGAGAAATTCAAAATTTCAAGGCGGTTGCAACCTATTCTGTTGTAGCAGAATTTACAAATGAATCAGGAAAAGCATTCAAAGCTAAATTGCCAAAAAATTTCAACACAAAAAAGGAAGCCGAAGATTTTTTAAATAAAAATATTGGTTCAATATATAAGGTATCAGATTTAGAAACGAAACCTACTAAAAAATCACCAACGGGGCCATTTACAACTTCAACTTTGCAACAAGAAGCTGCAAGAAAATTGTATTTGCCAGTTGGAATCACGATGCAATTGGCGCAACGTTTGTACGAAGCAGGACTCATTACTTATATGAGAACGGATAGTGTAAATCTGTCTAAAGATGCAATGGACGCGGCACAAGCAGAAATCATAAAATCGTATGGTGCTGAGTTTTCAAAACCACGAACATTTGTCAATAAAAGCAAAGGTGCTCAAGAAGCCCATGAGGCGATTCGTCCAACGGATATGTCACGACACACCGTGAATATTGACAAAGACCAAGCGAAATTATATGATTTAATTTGGAAAAGAACGTTGGCTTCTCAAATGAGCGATGCCAAATTGGAACGTACAAACGTAAAAATTGAAGCCAATAATCATAGTGAAATATTTACAGCATCTGGAGAAGTTTTGCTTTTTGAAGGATTCCTAAAAGTGTATTTGGAAGGTCACGATGATGACGAAGAAGAGCAAGAAGGAATGTTGCCTGCAATGAAAGTCAACGAAAAATTACAAAACAATTACATTACTGCAACCGAAAGATATTCGAGAGCGGCAGCAAGATATACAGAAGCTTCTTTAGTAAAAAAATTAGAAGAACTTGGAATTGGGCGACCGTCTACGTATGCACCAACAATTTCTACAATCATCAACAGAAATTATGTTGAAAAAGGAAATTTAGAAGGTCAAGAACGTAATTATACGCAATTGATTTTGCAATCTGGGAAAGTTGGCGAGAAATTGTTGAAAGAAAATACGGGTTCTGATAAAGGGAAATTAGTTCCAACAGATATTGGAACTATTGTTACGGATTTCTTGGTTAAGAATTTTGGAAACATATTGGATTATAATTTCACTGCGAAAGTGGAACAAGATTTTGATGAAATTGCAGAAGGAAATGTCAATTGGACCAAAATGATGCAAGAATTTTATGACAAATTTCATCCTACTGTCAAAGAAGTAGAAGCACATGCAGAAAGAGAAAGTGGCGAACGAATTCTTGGGATTCATCCAGAAAGTGGCAAACCAGTTTCTGTTCGTTTAGGAAAATTTGGCCCAATGGCTCAAATAGGTGCTCCGGATGACGAAGATAAAAAATTCGCAAGCTTGATGGCGGATCAAAATATAGGAAATATAACATTAGAAGATGCGCTAAAATTATTTTTACTTCCAAAAAATTTGGGAACGTATAAAGGAGAAGAAGTTGAAGTTAGTAATGGTCGTTATGGCCCTTATATTCGTCACGGAGCGGCTTTTGTTTCTTTGCCGAAAGGTGAAAATCCAATAGATGTTACCATCACAAGAGCTCAGGAATTAATTGACGAAAAAGCTTTAGCCGATGCGCCAATAGCTGTATATAAAGGTGAAGGCGTGCAAAAAGGAACGGGTCGTTTTGGTCCTTTTATCAAATGGGATGGCGTTTTCATTAATGTAAGTAAGAAATACAATTTCGATAATTTATCACAAGCTGACATTGAGGAATTGATTGAAGATAAATTACAGAAGAATATTGATAAAGTTTTACATAATTGGAAAGAAGAAGGAATTGTTGTTGAAAAAGCCCGTTGGGGAAGATCAGTTATCACTAAGGGAAAACTAAAAATTGAATTGAGCAAAGATATAGACGCTGCTAATTTGACCTTGGCGGAAGTGCAAGAAATCATTGCTAAGAAAACACCAGCAAAGAAAACTTCGGCCAAAAAAGGAACAACAACAAAAAAACCTGTCTCCAAAAAACCAACTGCTAAAAAAGCAGTCTCAAAAAAGAAATAAATAATGGAATTTGATTTTTTAAAACCTATAAATCAAGAGGTTATTGAATTGATTGGCAATTTATCTTCCCAGCATTTAGGGAGTAAAATGGTGTTTCATACTCAAGAGCAATTTCCTGATTTAAATAAAATTACAATTGCATTAATTGGTGTTTTGGATAACCGTGGAGATTTAAAAGCAATCACAGATGTTGATTTAACCTCCATAAGAAAAGAATTATATTCACTTTATCCAGGAAATTGGGAGGCTTCAATTGCTGATTTGGGTGATATTCAGGCGGGAAATTCCATTGAAGATACTTATTTTGCTTTGAAAAAAGTAGTATCAAGTTTAATTAAGAAAAAAATTATACCAATTGTTATAGGGGGGTCTCAAGATTTAACCTTCGCTATGTATCGCGCATATGATGAATTGGAACAAATGGTAAATTTGGTTTCAATTGACAGTAAATTTGATTTAGGAAAAGATAGTGAAGCTAATTCTTCGGATTCTTATCTTACAAAAATTATACTTGAAGAGCCTAATAATCTATTTAATTTTTGCAATATCGGTTATCAAACGTATTATAATTCTCAAGAAGAAATAGATTTAGTAGAAAAATTGTTTTTTGATGCCTATCGATTGGGTGATGTTTCAAATTCTATTGCGATAGCGGAACCCGTTTTCAGAGACGCAGATTTAGTAAGTTTAGATCTAGGCGCCATAAAATCATCAGATTCAGGGAACTTTATTAATTTCACGCCCAATGGATTTAATGGAAAAGAAATTTGTTCATTGGCAAGATATGCTGGAATAAGTGATAAAGTTTCATCGTTTGGTATATTTAATCATAATAGTTCAAAGGAAGAATCGGCATTAATTTCTCAAATTATTTGGTATTTTATTGAGGGGTTTCATTACCGTTCAAACGAATATCCGTTTGGAAGTAAGGACAACTATATCAAGTACATAGTTCCATTAGAAGAAGAAGAATTGACCTTTTATAAGAGTAATAAAACGGGAAGATGGTGGATTGAAATTCCATTTACTTCATCTTTAAATAATAAATTAAAAAGAAACTCGTTATTACCATGTTCCTACGATGAATATTTGGTTGCATGTGAAAATGAAATGCCAGAACGATGGTGGAAAGCACAAAGGAAGAATGTTGTTTAACAAATAGTTAAAGAATTATTAAATTAGTTTTTAGTTAATTTTAGTTTTTTTTAATAAAAATAATTGTTTTTTATGAAAATATTAAATAGGTTTACGCCCTCAAATACAAACACAAACGAAATTCAAACACATATGAAGAAGTTTATTGCATTTTTAGCAATTTTAACAATATTAACAGGCTGTGGTGGTTCTAGCGATAAAGGAGAATTAGTTGGAGTTAAAGGAAAAAAATGGCACCCTGAAAAGCCTTTTGGGATGGCGTTAATTCCTGGAGGGGCTTTTATTATGGGTAAATCTGACGATGACTTAGCTAATGTTCAAGATGCAACTACTAAAACTGTAACAGTTCGTTCTTTTTATATGGATGAAACGGAAATTACTAATAGTGAATACCGCCAGTTTGTAGAATGGGTAAAAGATTCTACGATTAGAGTTCGTTTGGCAGATTTGGCTTTTGAACAAGGATTGGAGAGTAAAGGGACAGGGAAAAGCAGTAGTAAAAATGGAAGCATTGGTGATTTTGCCTACAATAACGCAGATCCATCAAAAAATCCGAAAGCAACTGCATATGATAAATATATGTATGAGAAATTTTTATTAAATGAAGACGATCCTAATTATGTTAAAAAATTAAATCATAAAGTAAAATTAATTAAAACTACGAGTAAGTACCCAGACGAATTTTATTCCCAAGTAATGGATTCTATGTATTTACCAGAAAAAGCTTCTTATAATGGTTTAAAAACTATTGATGCAAATAAATTAGTTTTTCGTTATTCTTGGATGGACATTCAAGCTGCAGCAAAAGCTAAAAAAGGAACTCCTAGACAAAAATTTATTAAACAAACCAAGGATTCAATTTACCCAGACACTACTGTATGGGTTAAAGATTTTGCCTATTCTTTTAATGAACCAATGCACAATGATTACTTTTGGCACCAAGCCTATGCGCAATACCCTGTTGTGGGTGTAAGTTGGAAGCAATCACGAGCTTTTTGTGCTTGGAGAACGTTAAACAAAAACACTTATATAAGGAGTAAGAAAGGTAGAGATCAAACAAATTCTTTTCGTTTGCCTTTAGAATCAGAATGGGAGTATGCTGCTAGAGGAGGTTTGCAATCGGGAACGTATCCTTGGGGTGGTCCTTACACTAAAAATGACAGAGGCTGTTTCTTGGCAAATTTTAAACCAAATAGAGGTGATTATGCTGCGGATAATGCACTGTATACTGTTGAAGCTAAGTCTTACGATCCAAATGGATATGGCCTTTATAACATGGCTGGAAATGTTTCTGAATGGACAGATGCCTCTTATGATGCTGCTGCCTATGAATTTGTATCCTCTATGAATCCTACAGTGCAGGATCTTAAAAACAAAAGAAAAGTTGTTAGAGGCGGTTCGTGGAAAGATGTAGCCTATTTTATACAAGTGTCAACTAGAGATTTTGAATATGCCGACTCTGCAAGAAGCTATATCGGATTTAGAACTGTTCAAGATTACATGGGAACTCAAACTACAGGAAAATTAACAAAGAAAAAATAAAAAATAAAAATTAAACCAAATTAAACATTAACTAAATTAAACTTTTATTATGGCATTATTAAGCAAAAAAGCAATGAACTTCGCATATGGTATGGGAGCTGCAGTAGTAATTATCGGAGCGTTATTTAAAATTACTCATATTGAATTCGGATTTATTACCGGTAACTTAATGTTAACTATTGGTCTTGTTACAGAAGCATTAATTTTTGGTTTATCTGCTTTTGAACCAGTTGATGATGAATTGGATTGGACATTGGTATATCCAGAACTAGCAGGTGGAATGGCTATGAATAAATCAGCAAAAAAAGAAGATACTAAAGAAGCACAAGGTCTTTTATCTCAAAAATTAGATGCCATGTTGAAAGAAGCTAAAATTGATGGCGAATTAATGACTAGCCTAGGAAACAGCATTAAAAACTTTGAAGCAGCATCAAGAACTATTGCTCCATCTGCGGAGTCTTTAGCTTCAACAAAAAAATACAGTGAAGAATTAACTTTAGCAGCAGCTCAAATGGAATCTATCAATGGATTGTACAAAATTCAACTAGAAACATCTGCTAAAAATGCTCAAATTAATGAAGAGGTTGTTGAAAACAATTTAAAATTAAAAGATCAAATGCAATCATTGACTTCAAACTTGTCATCATTGAACAATGTTTACGGAGGAATGCTTTCTGCAATGGGTAACAAATAATAATTAGTTTTTTAACTATATTTAATAACAAAATAAACTAATTAGAAAAAATGGCAGGAGGAAAATTAACCCCTAGACAGAAAATGATTAACCTAATGTACTTGGTTTTCATTGCGATGTTAGCATTAAACATGTCAAAAGAAGTATTATCTGCTTTTGGTATTTTGAATACAAAAATTGAAGATTCAAACTCAATCACAGATACTAGAAATGAATCATCATTCCAACAATTAGCTCAAAAAGCTTCTGATCAACCTGGTCAATATGGAGACAAAAAAGCAAAAGTTGATAAAATCAGAGCTATTTCTAAAGAGTTCTCCGATTATATTGAAGGAATAAAAACTGAAGTTACCAAAAAATTTCCAAAAGATAAAGATGGAAATTATCCATGCGAACAAATGGATAAAAGTGATGACATAGATAATATGTTTTACACTGGTGATAGAGAGTCTAAAAAAGGTAAAGAATTTTTAGAAAAAATTCAAACTTATGCAGGAAAAATTAAAGCAATTGGCGGAAGTTCTATTGCAGAGTCTGAAATGAGAAAAATAGAAAAGAGATTTGCAACAGAGCCTGTCTTTTCTGAAAAAGCTGGTGCAAAATTACCTTGGTTAGATTATAATTACCACCACTTTCCATTAATTGCATCCGTTACTAAATTAACTCAATTACAAGCGGATATTAAAGCTACCGAAAGTGATGTTATGACTGGAATGTTCCAATCTGACTTAGTTGCTGCGGCATCTTTGACAGCTTACCAACCAATAGTTGTTCCAGACAAAACAGTTTTCTTTCAAGGAGAAGCGGTTACTGGTAAAATTATCTTAGGTAAATTCGACCCATCTTTAAAAGCTAAATCTGTAATTGTAAATGGTTCAAGCATTCAAGCTGAAGCGGGACAAGCTAAATTTTCTTTTGGAGCAGGTGCTGTTGGCGAACATGATATAACAGGTTCTTTTAACTTTGATGAAAATGGAAAAGTAGTTAGCTTGCCAATTAAAGGTGGTTATGTAGTTGTTTCTAGACCAAATTCAGCAAATATATCTGCTGATAAAATGAATGTAGTTTACAGAGGTTTACCTAACCCTATGACAATAACATTTGCAGGTATTTCTGATGACAAAGTAAAAGCTTCTGCTACCGGTTTAACCAAAGGTGCTAAACCAGGACAATACAATCTTAGTCCAGGTTCTGGTAATGATGTTACTGTTTCTGTTACTGCGTTACTTCCAGATGGGAAACCAGTTGCAGATAAAAAAGTATTCAGAATTAAAAATATACCAGGTCCTATTGGAGCCATTGGCGGTGAAATGGGTGTTGTTAAAGGGGCCAAATCTCGTTTAGAAGTTTCTCAAATTTCAGCTAAATTATCTGACTTTTTGTATGACCTTAATTTTCAAGTTACTCAATTTACTTTTAAAGTAACTGGTACAGCTGCTGTAATCGTAAATGGAGACAGAGTTAATGCACAATGTAAAGCAGCACTAGCAAGAGCTGGAAGAGGAGATCAAGTTACGATTTCTGATATCAAAACTAAAATAATTGGTGTAACTGCAAATATTGTAACAGGTAAAACAGCACCAGTAATTTACGAAATACAATAATAATTTAAGTTAGTCGTTCTTACTTAAGCAACCTAGAATTACAAAAAGATGAATTGGAGAAATTTTTTACTAGTTATTATTTTTACCGTGGGATGTTTTTCATCTTATGCACAGTCAAATTTGCTAAATGCTAAGACCCCAGCTGATATTGGTAAGAAAACTGCTGCACAATTGATTTCTGATAATGACAAACCGTTAGCTTATGGTTATGTTCATGATAGAGATATTTTGATGGGGAAAACAACTTGGGAAATCATCGACTTAGATGAGAGGATTAATTTTCCCTTGTATTATCCTATTGACACAGCAAATATTGGTAAAGAAAGAAGATCTTTGTTTGATGTATTATTAAAAAACATCAAATCAGGAAAAATTACTGAAGTGTATTCTGATAGTTATTTTAATACAAAAAAATCGCTTAAAGATATGGCAACTTCCTTTACTTATACTGATACGCTTCAGGCTGGTATTGATGAAATTAACAATTATTTTGAAGATTATAAAGTTAGAGTAATTCCTGAAGTTGTTAAAAAAGATAAAAAAGGCAAAGTTATTTCTGTAACTCCAGAAACTACTATTCCAGCTATTAAAACTTTAGACCCGCAATACATTAATAAGCAAGAATTAACTTCTCAAGATGTTAGTGGTTATAAAATTAAAGGTTTTTGGTATTTTGACAAACGTCTAAGTGAACTGAAATATAGGCTCTTAGGGATTTGTCCAGTAGCTCCTGAAGCTAAAGAAAGAAATGCTGAAAATCCAGATGTTATTGAGCTATTTTGGGTTTATTTCCCTTCAATTCGAGACATTCTGCATGAAGCAAAAGCTTTTAACAATAGGAATTCATCAATGCCAATTGATTTTGATACGTTATTAAATTCTAGAAAGTTTAATGGGGTTATTTACCAAGAAGAGAATGTTCAGGGTGATAGAACTGTTGAGGATTACATGAAAGACAATGCTCAAATGCAATTACTAGAATCCGATAGAATTAAAGATAAAATCCGCGATTTTGAACAAGATATGTGGAATTATTAAATTTCATTTTTAATTATGGAAACTCTTATCGAAAGATAAGAGTTTTTTTTTATTTTCGCCTCTATATTTTCAAGTGTTTTTGTTGTGTCTTTGATTCAAAATTTACAAGTCTTTAATTTTTAATTTTTGGTAATGTTAGATTATTTAATTGTTGGCTCAGGTCTCGCAGGTATTGCATTTGCTGAAAAAGCATTGCAGAATGATAAGACTTTATTGATATTTGATAATCAATCTCAAAATTCTTCTATAATTGCTGGTGGTTTGTACAACCCCGTTATATTAAAACGGTTTAGTGAAGTTTGGCAAGCGCAAGAACAATTGCTTCTTCTAGACGAATTTTATCAAGTATTGGAGTTAAAGCTAAAGATCAAAGTAGATTATAAAATCCCAATTTTACGCAAATTTTTTTCTATTGAAGAGCAGAATAATTGGTTCGCTGCCTCTGATAATAAAAATTTAGCACCATTTCTTTCTTTAGATTTGTTAACAAAAAAATATAAAGGAATTCAATCGCCTTTTGATTATGGGCAAGTGTTGCATACAGGATATGTCGACACGGCAGCTTTATTAGATTCTTATAAAAATTATTTAATAGAAACCAATCAATTACTTCAGGAAACATTTGATTATAATTCAATAAAAATTCAAATTGATTGCATTGAATATAAAAACGTTAGGGCAAAGCACATAATCTTTGCAGAAGGTTTCGGAATGCATTCCAATCCCTTTTTTAACCATTTGCCACTTGATGGAACAAAAGGCGAATTATTTATCATAAAAGCACCTGATTTAGATCTAGATGTTATTATAAATACAAGCGTTTTTATTTTGCCATTGGGGAATCATCTGTTTAAAGTTGGAGCTACATATAATTGGAAAGACAAGACAAATATTCCAACAGATGAAGGTAAGTCAGAATTGCTCTCAAAAATAAATGAAATCCTAGACTGTGATTTTGAAATTATTAAACATTTTGCCGGTGTTCGACCGACCGTAAGAGACAGAAAACCACTCGTTGGAACGCATCCAAATCACGATAGAATTCATATTCTCAATGGACTTGGAACTCGTGGAGTAATGCTTGCGCCTTCAATGGCGAAAGTATTGTTTGAATCTATCGAAAATCAAAAACCTTTCGATAAAGAAATTGATATCAAAAGATTCATAAAAAAGTAAACTATTGCTTGAAATTTTCATCATAAGAAACAAACATATTTATGTATATATTTCTTGACAACCGAAGCACTAATGGAAATGATAAAACGATTGAGACAATAATAGAAATAAATGCGACTTTTATACTAGTATTTAAAATCACATATGAAATTATAAAAGCAGCTATCCCAATGGCCACATTCAAGCCATAACTCACATACATTGCGCCATAAAAAAAAGAAGGCTCAATTTGATATTTCAAACCACAATGGTTACAATTTTCATTCATTTTCAGAATTTTTGTCAAATGAAACATGTTTTTATCCAAATACATACTCTCATTCTGACATTTAGGACAACTTCCTGTTAAAATACTATTTAATTTGGATCCTTTTT
>JBIPNF010000255.1:0-3344 GCA_044373885.1 Flavobacterium sp.
GTTCAAAAGCAATCGATTTTAAATTGGTTAAAGGCGATTTATCAATAGCGACCTTGGCAGATTTTGCAGGAAGCAAATTGGTTTTGAACATATTCCCAAGCATTGATACCGGTACATGTGCTACTTCAGTTAGAAAATTCAATGAAAAAGCGAGTGCTTTGGCAAATACAAAAGTGTTGTGCATATCAAGAGATTTGACGTTTGCACAAAGTCGTTTTTGTGGTGCTGAAGGGCTTGAAAATGTAATTAATCTTTCGGATTTTAATACGGGTGCTTTTGGAAAAGACTACGGTTTGGAAATTTCCGATAGCGTTTTGGCGGGTTTGCATTCAAGAGTTGTCATTGTGATTGATGAAAACGGAGTAATTTCGCACACAGAACAAGTTGGTGAAATTGCCAACGAGCCTAATTATGATGCAGCTTTAGCAGCACTTTAATATTATTATGGAGTTTCAAAAAGACACTACTTTTTTTACAGGAAGATTTAAAAGCATGGGATTTGCGTTGAAAGGCGCTATCAAATTAATAACGACCGAACATAGTATAATGGTGCAATCGTCATTGGCGTTAGTATTAATTATTGCGGGTTTTTACTTTAACATTTCGCATGAGGAATGGATGTTTCAAACCCTTGCTATTGGCTTGGTTTTGAGTATTGAAGGGTTGAATACAGCGGTTGAAAAAGTAGCTGATTTTATTCATCCTGAGTTTCACGAAAGAATAGGTTTTATTAAAGATATTGCAGCTGGTGCAGTATTTTTTGCTGCAATGACGGCAATTGCAATTGGTTTGATGATATACCTACCAAAATTCATATAATATAATTCTTTGTTTTAATAGTAATTTGTACAATTAAGAATGGCAAAAAAGACACTTTCACCGGATAAAAAAGAAGCTAATTCTGAAGGTAAAAAACCTTGGAAATTAGGAAAACAATATAAAATTTTACTTGGATTTGTGTTGATATTGTTTTCTGTGGCTTTGCTATTGTCATTTATTTCTTTTTTCATCCACGGACAAGAAGACCAAAGTGCTGTTTCTGAATTGGCCAATCGTTCTGAAACGGTTAATAACTGGTTGGGTAAATTTGGTGCTTTTTTAGCAGATTTGTTCATTTACAGAGGTTTTGGTGTTGCTTCTTTTCTATTTGTAAAATTATTTTTCTTGACGGGCGCCTTCCTTGTAATGGATATTTCCTTGAAAAGAATGAAAAATGTTTTGTTTTGGGATTTATTTGCCATAGTGATTATATCTATATTACTTGGTTTTTTTGCAACTTCGCTACCGGAATTAGGCGGTACGATTGGTTATGAAATGAACTTGTTTTCGCAGGATTATATCGGAAAATCAGGTACGCTTTTGTTATTATTATTGGGAATAATTGTTTACTTAATATTCAAAATTAAAATATCTCCAGATACTGTAAAAGCATTTTTTGAGAGAACCAAAAGTGAAATAGATACCGAATTGGCCCCCGTAAACAGACCTACTTCAGAGGGATTGTATAATTTGGAAGAATTTGCAGTTGCAGAAGAAGAGGAAATTGAAGAACCGATTTTGAGACCAACTTCTCAATTTGAAATTAATAAAGAGGCCTTGAAACCTACCATTAGTAATGCTTCGGAAATTAATATGGATCCTGTTTTGAAGCCTACGCCATTTTCCGTTACTCCGTCTACTGAGTCTGAAGCTGTTTCTGAAGAATTGCCAGAAATTGAAAGTGAATTTGTTATTGAAAAAGCGCACGAAGAAGATATAGTAGAAGAAAATTTATCGTCTCGCTTGGTAGCTGATTTTGGATTGTTTGATCCAACGTTAGATTTATCGAATTATAAATTTCCAACATTAGATTTACTTAAAGAATATTCAACTGGCGGAATTACTATCAATCAGGAAGAATTAGAAGAAAATAAAAACCGAATTTTAGAAACACTTCGCAATTATAAAATTGAGATTGCACAAATAAAAGCAACTGTTGGTCCTTCGGTTACATTGTATGAAATAGTGCCTGAAGCAGGAATTCGTATTTCAAAAATTAAGAGTTTAGAAGACGATATTGCATTGTCTTTATCGGCTTTGGGAATTCGTATTATTGCACCAATTCCTGGAAAAGGAACTATTGGAATTGAGGTTCCAAACAAGAATCCGACCATGGTTTCTATGAAAAGTGTTATTGGTTCAGCTCGTTTTCAAGAAGCTGAAATGGAATTGCCAATTGCATTAGGTAAAACAATTTCTAATGAAACATTTGTAGTTGATTTGGCTAAAATGCCCCATTTGTTAATGGCTGGAGCTACAGGTCAAGGAAAATCGGTTGGTTTGAATGCTGTTTTAACTTCCTTATTATATAAGAAACATCCTGCAGAAGTCAAATTTGTTTTAGTGGATCCAAAGAAAGTAGAATTAACGCTTTTCAATAAAATAGAGCGTCACTATTTGGCTAAATTACCAGATTCTGGTGATGCTATTATTACTGATAATGCAAAGGTTGTGAACACTTTGAATTCCCTTTGCGTGGAAATGGACAACCGGTACTCGTTATTGAAAGATGCAATGGTTCGAAATATCAAGGAATATAATGATAAATTCAAAGCACGTAAATTAAATCCTGAAAATGGGCATCGTTTTTTACCTTATATTGTATTGGTTGTCGATGAGTTTGCCGATTTGATTATGACAGCAGGTAAAGAAGTGGAAACCCCAATTGCGAGATTAGCGCAGTTGGCGAGAGCTATCGGAATTCACTTGATTATTGCAACACAACGACCTTCTGTAAACGTAATTACAGGTTTGATAAAAGCAAATTTTCCAGCGAGAATTGCCTTTAGAGTAACTTCAAAAATTGACTCAAGAACTATTTTAGATACGCAAGGAGCCGATCAGTTGATAGGTCGCGGCGATATGTTGTATTCAAATGGAAATGATGTTGTACGAGTGCAATGTGCATTTATAGATACTCCAGAAGTAGAGAAAATTACAGAATTCATCGGTTCTCAAAAAGCATATCCAGATGCTTACTTACTTCCGGAATTTGTTGGTGAAGAAAGTGGCATTAATCTTGATATGGATATTTCCGAAAGAGATTCCTTATTTAGAGAAGCTGCAGAAATTATTGTTACAGCACAACAAGGTTCAGCATCGCTATTGCAAAGAAAACTCAAATTGGGTTACAATCGTGCGGGAAGATTGATAGATCAATTGGAAGCAGCTGGAATTGTGGGGCCATTTGAAGGAAGTAAAGCACGAAATGTAAACATTTTAGATTTGGCCGCTCTCGATCAATTTTTCAGTAATGAACAAAACTAAATCCTAAAATGAAAATCAAGCGTACCACCTTACCAATA
>JBIPNF010000256.1:0-3339 GCA_044373885.1 Flavobacterium sp.
AAAAAAATATATCCTACAAATTAAACTCTATTATAATCGAATATTAAACATTTCACTTAATCCTATCTAATTAAAATACATTTCCCAACAATTATTCAAAATACTAACTAAACTACTCTCATCAATGTCAAAAAAAACAACAAGTGCTAAAGTAGCCTCAACAGCTTCAAAAGTACTCAAAGACTTAAGAACAAGTCCAGCAAGTAAATCTGTTGCTGGTAGTGCTTTATCGCAACGCGAAAAAAGCAATAAAAAAAAGTAGCAATATTTAGAGTGTTATTGATTTAGCACTCAAAATACTAATACAATAAAATACAAGAAATAATCATTTAAAATAATAAACTATGACAAACATTGAAAGAGCAAATAAAATTGAGGATATTAAAAATAAGTTAAACCCAATTGGACAAAAAAAAATCCTCTTAGAAACTAAATTAAAATTATTAAAAGAACAATATTTTAAAAATCAAAAAAGAGATTCAATAGAGGTTGTAAATAAAATTGAAAATGAATATATTTTACTTTTACCTCAGTTCGACGAACTTTATATTGAATTAAGGTCTTATCAAAAAAAATATTTAGTTCAATACACTGGTGAATTATCAGAACCAACAAGCAAAACTAATAATAGTCAATATTTAGAAGAATTATTTTTAAATACCGAATGTGATATCGATACATTTACAAATAATTGGGAAGGTTATATGGCAAATGAAGATGCCACTAAAGTAATTGAAGAAATACATTCATTTATTTATAAATGTCGCTTTACTAAATTTTCAATCGACAACATAAAATCATTATAGGAATATTATTTATTAAATAGCATACTGCTTTAAAAAGTACAATATTATATACAACTCTGAATTACTAAATTCTGTTTAAAAAAAACCCTTAAAAAGACCTTCTCCGGGTCTTTTTCATTTGAGAAAAATACGTATAAACACATATTTATTTTAAAATTTTAATGCAGTTAATTTGTAAATTAATTATAAAAATTTAGAAAAATGAAACATTCACAAAATTTAGTAAATCCTTGCGAGTACATTGGAGATTTACACAATCAAGGATTAGATTTCCTTGGAAAAAATTTATTATCATTTGAAAAAGTTCCTTTTAAAAATGAAATTTTAGTTAATATGGCTGTAGACTTTATTAGTAATTCAAATTACTTTGGAAATATATCTACTAGTAATATACAAATTGCTGGTTCATATGGCTTAAATTACTATTTTCTTGAAACATACCCAAATGATTTTACTCAAGAACAAAAAATCTACGCTGAAAAAGTTTTATCAATTTTTGACAATATTAAATTTCCATTTGATCAAATAGAAAGTTTAAATAAACAGATTGAAATTCAAGTTACAGAAGTTTTAAAATCTTCTTTAAATGAAGAAGAACAAATTCCAATTTTATCTAGTCTCGCTGTAGCAAAAAATAGCTTATACTATTGGAATGAACAGTATATAAACAAAAATAGTTATTGGTCAAAAATAAAAGATTTGCAATCTAATCAAAATAACAATCTTAGACTAGATTGGCCAGATATTGACTGGGGTAAAGTAATTAAAGCAGATATTAAAGGAGCTTTAGGTGGTTTTATAAAAAGCTTATTTTCTGGTGGTGGAGCTTTGGCAGGCGGAGTTACTGGCGGAATTTCAAGTTCAGCTGCGGAATTAATTGTACAAATATATGATTATTACAACTAAATTGATATGAAAAAGATTATAACCTTATTTTTAATTTCACTTTTTGGTTTTGCCCAAAATAAAGAAAATAATGATTTTAAATTTCAAATTTCAGTAATTCCAGCATTTTCAAATTTTAACTATAGCGGTATTAATAATTATTTAGAAGATAACAACCTGCCTATTGCTAATAATGGTTTAATATTTACTCCTAGTTTTTCTATACTGTATAAGCCATTTTCAGATGAAAGCTTATTTATGAACTTAGTAATCGGTATTAACAATTCAAAATCAAATAAAAATAATTTAGATTTAGAGCAAAATGTCATGCTAAGTGAATTAGGTATGGGTAAATATTTCATTAAAAAAAACCAAAAATATTTGTTCGCTGGAATAACAATTGGAAATGTTAATCAAAATATTGTCATTGTTAATCAAAATACATCTACCACGGCTGGAGTACAAAATATTGAAGGTGCATTAAAAATTAGTTCGAAAAAAAATCAATACATTTCTCTCAATACTGGATTCGATTGGGCTATTGATTCAAAAGAAGATGTATTAATTGGAATTAGATTAGCTTACAGAATTGGTATTAATGAAGATGATTGGTTAATTAATAACAAAAACTTAACTGAAATTTCTAAAACTAATGCAAATGGTTTTTCATTGGGTATTGCTATTAGTATGAGATAATTTATATTTAGAACAATTAAAAAAATAAAATTCTTTTCAACAATTAGTCCAAGTCTCAAATCACATATTCAAAATACTTACTAATTTAATCAATGGCAAAAAAAACAACAAGTGCTAAAGTAGCCTCAACAGCTTCAAAAGTTCTCAAAGACGTAAGAACAAGTGCATCAAGTAAATCTGTTGCGGGTAGTGCTTTATCGCAACGCGAAAAAAGCAATAAAAAGAAATAATTACTAAAAAAATCTACCACCAAAAAGACCTCTTCAAGGTCTTTTTTCATTTGAGTAAATTACGTAAAAACACGTATTTAGTTAACTAAAAATTTGATTTAATATTGAATATATTTTTAAAAAATAATAAAACCTATTTAAATTAACTTTAATCAATTAACTATGGCTTTAAAAAAAATTATTACCAAAACATTATTATTATTAGTTATTATTAATTCTAACTTTTGCTTTTCGCAGTGGATTTATAATGACACTAAAAATGGAATTAAAATAACCTATGATTACAAATTATTTGTAAAAGATAAAGATTCGTCAATTTCTGTTAGTTTGAAAATTGATGATAATATATCTGGTAAAACATTTAATTATAAAACTTTTGATCTAAATTCAAATAATGTTATTGACAGTTTAAAACTATCAAATTTATTAAAATCAAAATATTCAATAATTTTTAAAGAATATGGCAAACAATCTATATCAGAACATTCAAAATATTTATCTGATATGGTATTAAGTGTAAAAGATACAATTTCGCCTAAAAATCAACGTTCTTTTGTATATCAAGGAATATTTATGTTTCAATCTTTATTAAATGGTGCTAATAGAGATTTACAAAATAAAGGTGATGTAATTTTTTCAATAATGGGGAGCTATCCGGTTGCTTTGTCATCTTTTGTTTGTGCTGAAGAAGTAAAAATTAATATTGATAATTTTAAATCTTA
>JBIPNF010000061.1:0-11445 GCA_044373885.1 Flavobacterium sp.
GGAGAAAAAATATATGGCATAGTAAACGCAACACTAACTTGTGTAATACCAGCTGTGGCAACTAGATTTGTTGGGGAATTTGGTAATGGAAAACTTGGGGTATTTAATACGATGTTTTTCCAAGTTATTCCGTCATACTCCTGCATTTCTCCATTAGTACCGCAATTGGAGCACCAAATTATTAAACCCGCTTTTGGTGTTACTATAGCCGTTTTTTGTTCATAGGTCAAACGGGGAAGCAGCAAACCTTTTGTAGTGCTGCTTATATCTAACATTGCTGAAGCATTAGGGGTTATGGTTCCTATTCCTGTTTGGGAAAAAGAAAGTGTACCAACCAAAAGCAATACTATTTTTAAAAATTTTTTCATTATTAAAAGTTTTATTTAATTATTTACTTTAGTCTTTAATACAACGAACTGATAAACCAAAGCTACGTTTATTTATAAAACTTGATGTTGAATTGCCTATAGTTCTACATTTTGTATCTGTAAAAATAACAGTACTACTCCAATAGTAACCATTCGTTCCTGCTATGATTCCAGCATTATCTTTACTACGATAACCCGGAAGTACAAATTTGAAAATACTTGAAAAAGCAGTCGTATAATTATTAATGCTATTATAGGTTATTTCATTTGTTATTTCAGCATCCGTTGGGACATGAAAACCATTTGGACAAGGATTATTTACCTGACTCCCTGCTTGCCAACGCAAATTATTATTGTTACTTATCCAATCAAAAGGCGAAAGAGTACTAATAATAAATAAAGCATCTCCTGGAGTATCAGTATCTGCCAAAGTTGTAGTTGAACCATTTACTGGAGTACCTGAATTTGATGCAGTCCAATTGATACTGGCATGACCGTCATTGCTTCGACCCCATTGGTACAAGCATCCAAAAGCCATATAATCAGTAGCTGAAGCAGCAACCCGGGTAGCCCCAAGGTTTCTGTCCATCCATTTTTTTCCTGTTGAAGAAGTTATTTCTACAATGTCTGTATGGCGGGTCCCATCACAAGTTGCATAACCTGATGCCGCAGTAGTAACAATATCTGCTGTTGCATTAGAAGCTACAGAACTTCCAGCTGCATTGTTAGCCTTTACTGTAAAAGTATAAGTTGTACCAGGTGTTAATCCTGTAATAACTATTGGAGATGTAGTTCCTGTTTTTGTTAAAGTTCCAGGCGAAGACGTGACAGTATAACTCGTAATAGTACTCCCTCCGTTTGATAAGGGTTCTGTAAAAGCGATACTTGATTGTACATTACCTGGTGTCGCAACAGGATTTCTAGGTGCGCCAGGAACAGTAACTGGAGAAACAGCATTTGACGCGACTGAAGCCACTGAGTTACCCAATGAGTTTGTGGCTACAACAGTAAATGTATAAGGAATTCCAGCCGTTAAACCAGTAACTATTAATGGAGATGTAGCTCCCGAACTTGTGAAACCACCGGGTGAGGATGTTACTGTATAACCTGTTATACTATTACCTCCATTTAAAGCAGGTGTAGTAAAAGCAATACTAGCTTGAGCTATACCTGCTGTGGCAACAGGATTCAATGGAGCGCTAGGAGTAGCACCAGCTGAATTATTTACGGCCATATTTTTCCAAGAAGTTCCATTATAAATTTGCATTCCTCCATTGGTCCCACAATTTGAGCACCAAATCAATAAACCAGTAGCTGGTGATACAATAGCTGTTTTTTGTTTATATGTTAAGCGCGGCGGCAACAACCCTTTCGATGTACTTGTAATATCTAACATTGCCGAAACATCTGGAGTAATTGTTCCAATTCCAATTTGAGAAAAAGAAAGTACACTGATAAGAAGGGTAATTGTAATGAATGTTTTTTTCATTGAATTAGTTTATTATTATTTCCAAATTAATTATTCAAAAAGAGATCGTTTTATTTGGGAGTATTTATTATTAAAATCCTTTAGTCTCTTATGCAACGAATTGAATTACCTGTTTGGCGATTTTTACTATTCCATAGCGCAAAACCTCCATTAAAATAAAGACATAAAGAATTACTTCCATCTATGGTACTTGTCCAATATTGACCACCTGAGAAAATTCCATCATATCCTTCATCCCCGCGATTTGTACTTTCAGGCAGCTTGAGTGATGAGCCAAAAGCTCCATATGAATTATTTGAACTCCAACTCACACGTTCCGCTTCCAACTCATTATAGGTGGGAATTCTAAAACCAGCTGGACAAGGATTGTTTACGCCAGCAACTCCTTGCCATAAATCATTATTTTGTGGACTACGCCAATCATAAGGGGGACTATTTGGCAACAATATATAACTACTGTTGTTTGGGGTATTGGTACTTGAAAGAATATTTGTTGTAGCCGATGTTCTAATTTGGTGACCATCTGCAGCACGACCCCATTGGAATAAACCGCCATATGATACAGTATCAAATATACCTGTTGCAACACGCGTTGCTCCTAAATTACGATCCAGCCAACATTTAGATCCTGAACTAACTGTACCATATGTGACACTTGCACCATTATAAATAAAAGTAACTGTAGCAATTCCACAATTATAGACAGGCGTTACAGCTATTGAAGGAATTGAGGCTACTGAATTACCTTCTGCATTGGTTGCCACTACTGTAAAAGTATATGAAATGTTATTACTTAATCCTGTAACTATTATAGGAGAGGATGTTCCAGTACTTGTAAATCCACCTGGTGATGATGTTACTGTGTAACTAGTAATTGCGCTACCTCCATTGGATAAGGACGGTGTAAATGCAACACTTGCTTGAAAACTACCTGGAGTTGCAATGACATTAGTGGGCGCATCAGGAAACGTGCCAGTTGCATTAATTAGTTCTATTCTATTCCAATTAGTACCGTTATATACCTGCATTTCTCCATCAACACCACAATCACTACACCATATTACTAAACCAGCTTTAGGTGCCTCGATAGCTGTTTTTTGAATATACGTCATGCGGGGAGGCAACAATCCTTTTGTTGTACTTGTAACATCTAATGCGGCACAACTATCAGGTGAGGTAGTTCCTATTCCTACTTGAGAAAAAACAACTGCAGTAGCGAAAAGTGAGATTATAGTAATTATTTTTTTCATTTGTGAATAGGTTTTTTCAAACATTTATTATAAGTCTTTAACTTTAATTTTTAATGCAACGAATAGATTCAGCATCCGCACGATAGAGAGAGTATATTCCAGCTGTGTTGGGGCTTGATGGCATTGAACCATTGTTAAATCCAAGACCACGTGAGACAGAGCTAATTGTGGTACTAGCCAAATAACGTCCACACTGACCATTATATCTTAGTAAAGCAGATCCTTTATCCCGATAACCTCCTACGGGCAATTTTAATAGGGACGCAAATGCACCGTCAGGATTCTGTGAAATCCAAGTCAATCGTTCGTTATTAAACTCTATTTCGGTTGCTACTCTATATCCAGTTGGACAAGGGTTATTTACTCCATTTACTCCTTGCCATAAATTGATATTTGGAGTAGATCGCCAATCTCCATTAACATTTGTAATAAATAAAGCATCTCCTGGAGTATCCGTAGCAGATGATGTTGCTGTTGACCCATTTACTGGAGCACCGGTGGTTGCTGAAGTCCAATTAATACTACCATGACCGTCATTACCACGACCCCACTGGAATAAACAGCCGTAAGCCATAAAGTCAGTAGATGAAATAGCAGCTCTGCTTGCGCCCAAGTTTCTGTCCATCCAAACTTTTCCTGTTGAAGAAGTAATTTCTACGATTGTAGTAGGCTGTGTTCCGTCACAAATAGCACTCACATAGGGAATAATAGAAGCTGAAGCAGAAGAAATTAATGAATTTCCTGCTGCATTAGTAGCAACAACTTCAAAAGTATAAGACGTTCCAGGAGTTAAACCAGTTACAACAATTGGAGATACTGTTCCAGTACCTGTAAAATTATCCGGTGTTGATGTTACCGTATAGTTAGTAATTGTGCTACCTCCATTTGATGTGGGCGGTGAAAAAGTAATACTAGCTTGAGCATTTCCTGCAACTGCAGTTGGACTCAAAGGGACACTTGGAGTCGTATATGGTGTTACTACATTAGAAATAACTGAAGCTTCCGAATTTCCTGCAGCATTAGTAGCCATAACAGTAAAGCTGTATGCAGTCCCATTTGTTAAACCGTTAACTACTAAGGGAGATAAAGCGCCAGTGGCTATCAGCCCACCTGGCGATGATGTTACGGTATAGCTGGTAATAGCGCTTCCGCCATTTGACATAGGTGTTGAAAACGCAACACTCGCTTGAGCATTTCCAAAAGTCGCGAAGGGACTTGTTGGTGCTTCAGGAACAGTTATAGGAGTTACAGCATTTGAAGTTACTGAGGCTACTGAATTACCTATTAAATTTGTAGCGACAACTGTAAATGTATATGAAGTACCATTTGTCAAACCAGTTACAACTATTGGAGATACTGTTCCAGCACCTATAAAATTACCTGGTGATGATGTTACCGTATAGTTAGTAATTGCGCTACCTCCATTTGATGTGGGAGGTGAAAAAGCAATACTAGCTTGAGCATTACCCATAGTCGCATTAAGATTATTTGGAGGCCCTGGAACTGCTCCAAGTGCATTTCCTGAAGTAATGCTTTTCCAGCCCGTCCCATAATAAACTTGCAATTCTCCACTTGCACCACAATCAGTACACCAAATTATCAAACCTGGTACAGGTGAAGCAATAGCTGTTTTTTGATCATATGATAATCTAGGAGGTAAAAATCCTTTTGAAGAACTTGATACGTCCAAAGCAGCACAACTAGCAGGGGAAACGGTACCTATACCAACCTGAGAAAAAGAAAAAAACCCGATGAAAAAAAATATTGCTAAATAAATATATTTCATAAATTATATTTTTTTATTTCATAATAACCAACCCAAAATACATTCATATAACAATACTATTTTGAAATGAAGGTAGCACTTTCTTAAATTGAATACTATATATAAATAAACAATTGAGATTAATAAACCATAAAGAAAAAACAAGGGTTACACTCTGCCAAATTGAATTGTTTCGAATTGCGTAGCCCTAAAAAACCAACAAATTATTTAAAATACTGCAAAACATAGTTATATGTACCCGCTGGATAAACTTCTGAAAAAATTCCATTACCTGTAATTACGTTACTTGTTGAAACAGAAGTGTCAAATGAATAGATTTCAGTTCTAAATGTTTTCCCGTCTTTATAAGTTACCATGGTATAATAACCTGTCATGCCTGAAGGAACCGTCACACTGACTGCAGCAGAAGTTCCAGAAGCAGTAAACGTACCATTAATAGCATACAATTGCGCTCCATTTACTTTTGTGGGCAATGCAACCTCTGTAGAGGTAACATCTTTTGCAGTTTCACCAGCCATTGCAGTCCATACACCACCAGTTAAAGTGTTACTCTTATTATTATAGTAATAAAACCCTGGTGTTACCGCTACAATAGTAGTAGAAGAACCAACCAATGTGTTTCCTGTACCTGTATTGTAAACTACCATACCGTCGTAACGAGTTGGGAAGTTATTTGAAATACCTGTTGTACCAGATACGAATAGAAAAGATGTTAAATCTACTCTAGGAAAAACAAGTCCTTTACCTGTACCAACGGAAGAGTTATTAGTATTTTGAGAAGAGGCGTCAATAAATGCTGAACTATTAACTGATGAATTACTTGTGCTAACAAGTCTAACTTGTGAATTTGCAGAAATTACAACTAATAAAACTAAAGATATATATATATATTTCATTTTTATAAAAATTAAGATTAATTACCGGAAACTACTAATATTTGTCCACCACCTAATGTAACAACCATGTGGGAATATCCAGCATATATTTGAGCAACCCCAGTATTTACAGGTGCTGGTGAAAAATTCCAATCTGATGTTGCAGAAAGATTAGCTACATAAAAAACTTTCCCTGCTGGTAATGATGATGGAAAAGTTATTATTCCAGTTGCAGTAAGGTTTCTGTAAATCACGGAATCCGTGGAAAGAACGGTATAATTATCAGTTGTTGGAACTGTAATGCTTAACGCTGAAGAAGAACTTCCCCCCAACCTAACCCATTCTGATCCATTATCAGTGTACATTCCTGGTGTTACATCGCCTGTTGTTGCAGTATTGTATACCGTCATTCCAGCAACATGCGCCGATAAAGGAGCAAAGGAAGTAGTGCTTGTTAGTGCTACTCTAGGAAATAGTAATCCTTTATTAGTAGATTCTATTTCTAGTGCAGAAGAAGCATTAATAGAGGTTACATTATCACCTATTTTAACTTGTGCGGAAACTATACAGGTTGCTACTAACGCAGTTGTTAAAAATATTTTTTTCAATGTGTTCATATTTATTTATTTATTTTTTGTTTACAAGTTTTTGAGTCGCAATAGCGCCATTATTCATTTTAATTTTAGCAATGTATATTCCTTCTGCAAAATGGAAAGCATTTGATAAATTCGTTTGATTTTCTCCATCAATTTCCGTTACCAATCGCCCTGAAATGTCATATATACCAACAGTAGTTATTGGCAAACTAGCTATGATTTTTAACGTTTGGTTGTTGATTGTTGCTATTACATTATTAGATTCAAAATCAATGGTGTTCAATGCACTATCTTGATACACGATTTGAAGACGGTTGTTTAATTCGGCAGCAGTTGAATTGAATGCATAAGCTCCGTTTGCTAAATTGTGATACACATTTAATACCATGTCATGCAAGAATACATTTACAGTTCCACTAGCAAACACTCCTTCTTTATCTGTAATTGCTATTGTGAAGTCTTCAGAACTTGAATTTGATTTGCTAACACCCAAATTCACAACATCAGTATTTTCGAAAGAAGGTCTTGCGTTGATTGCCAATTGTTTGGTTTGATCTACTTCTGTTATACTGTATAATTGTGCAGCACTAACCGAGTTCAACTCAGCGTCATACATACGGTCATAGCCAAGTGTCGTTTCTGGCATATAGGCAACAAGAATTTGATTACCAACACCATTAGCTCCTGCCAAGTTCAATTTGTAACGATCAACTGCTTGATTGTTTAATCTGAAAAATTGATCATTACTTCCTGAAACACGCATACAGTTATTGAAGTTTGCTGTTCCTGTACCAGAAGAAGTTATTGCTTTAACTTTAAATCCTTGTCCAGTGGCAATTTTACCATTAAAAACAGTTGCTCCAATTCCGGATTCGGCGGTTGAACCCGCACGTGTGTATGCAATATAATCGCTTGTTGCATAAGCCGCACCAGCTAAACCTGTATTTGATGTTTGTGCTTTCCAAATGTAAACCACCCCATCTAAATTCGTATTGTATTCCAAAAATTTATCAGCATCTATTGCCGATGGATACGGATTGGCTAGTAAATTATTGTTTCTAGCACTTGTTGGGCTTGCTGTTAAATTGGCTATAGGGACAGTTACAGTTCCATTATTTGTCGCTCCAGAAAAAGTTAGATTGATATGGTCGGTAGTGTTTACTATTGAACTAAAAGGGGCTTGCGATTTCATTCTCATAATAAAACCAACTCCTGGAGTTGTAGTAGTAAGTGTTTGCCATCCTCCTGTTGCGGTAGCATCCCCTGAAACGTATTTGTATTTAGAATCAAAGGCATCTACCACACCTGAAGTAGCTGTATTGGCATTATTATAAGCTCTTGCACTTGATAATTGGCTGAAAGAATCCGTTGTTAATGGCGAACCCCAATAAATATAATCGTTGGCGAACATTCCTGTTCGTGTGCTTTTCGTTAAGACAATTGTAGGTATAATTGTACTAGCATCATTGCGTTGCAAAATACTTGCTTGGCTAGACATGGTAATGGTTCCCGAACCAGTAATTCCGTTAACTACCTCGATGGTTTGTCCATCAATTAAAGTAATGTTATTTGTTCCAATTGCTAATGAGTTGCAAACAAATGAAGCGGTACTTGTATAAGCACCCGATAATACAGCTGCATCAGCTAATGTTGGGGCAGTATCCCAAGTAGTACCATTCCAAGTCCTAGTGAGTCCAGATGAAGCTACTAATTCGGCACAAATTACTCCTCGTTTAACAAGTGTAAAAGCGCTATAATTGGCAAGTACAACAGCTGCAGAAGTGGCTATAGTTCCAGAATTTAATGTACCTGTTGGTATTCCAGATGCAATTGCTTCCCATTTATTAGAACTGGTATTAAAACCAGCAACCGTTAAATTGGCAATTGAATTGGATAGTGAACTAATGTTTGAACTCCAAATCATTGTAAGCGTTGCATTATCGCCCTTTACCACCCAATATCCAGTGGCAGGAAGCGCTGAAACTGTTAATGCAAGTGTTGCTCCCACAGTTGATGGCGCTGCAATATAATAGGCGGCGTCAACTCCGTTGGTAACTGATGCATTTGTCACTCCAATTGGTGCGTAAGTAGTAGTTTGACCCGTAGGCAACGCAAAGTAACTCGTGCTTTTTGTACTTACAAAACCATCTGTGAATAAGGCAGCCCCTGAAGCCGCTCCACTTACCGTTGCAGAAGCACCCAAAATTAGTTCACCATAAGTAGATGCTGTTCTAGTTGTTTTTGTAGTTGATCCCGAACCAAAAGTAAAAGCACCCGATTGTAGGTAAAAATAACTTCCGTCACCGATGTAGAGAGAACCGTTGTTTTGAACTTGAGCTTCTAATGAATTTATATTTAGTAATGCTAATAAAATCAACAACCAGAAAATACTTTTTTTCAGTTGTTTTAGATTGTTTGTGTTTGTTTTCAATAGTATCATTTTATTGTTATTAAGAACCTATATAGTGTTCGGTTAATATTTACCTTAGATTCTGAACTAATTTTTGTCCTTCAAAAGGTTTTCCTTATAGGATTTGTAGAAAAAATAGGCTGTAAAGACAACACAAATAACCATTATGTAAATCAAATTATTATCAATTGGAGCGGCTGGAGGCGGGTCTATTGTGTCATTACTGTAACCAGGAAGTTCGGAATTAGCAAATAAAGGAGGCGAAAAAAAGTTAAAAAACAATGTGAATACGCTATAATAAAAAATACTTTTTTTATTCATAATTACAATTAATTTTAATAATTTATTTAGATACTAATTAACTCCATAATAGAGTTATTAAATAAAAAAATGAGAATCAAACTCTCAGAATTTTAATCGACAAAAATATTAAAGTGATATTGAAATAATCTGAACATATGTTACTAAATTTTGACTATTTCATTCGATTGAATGGTTTATTACTTAGATTTTAGGAACAACATTAAATCTTCTTGTTTTCTTCTTGATATATTTAATTGGGTACCATCAGATAACTCGACAATAAACCCATCTCTTTTTATAATCTTGGATAAGAAATCGATATTAATAATATGGGAATGGTGAATCCTAAAAAAATTATCTCCAATTAACAATTTTTCATATTCTCCTATTGATTTGGACGCAATATGCTTTTTAGAATTTTGTAAATGAACCATAGTGTACCTGCCATGTGCCGACAGGAACATGATTACGGATTTCTGAATAAATAAAACTTCTCTTAACGAGGACAATACAATAGCGTTATTCATTTTTGTAGGCATGAAGATTGGGATTTATAAATTGAACATACAATGTGTGAACTTTCGTTTCAATTCTAATTTTTCTAATTTTAATATAAATTTTAAATGTTTTAATGGGCTAGCCGCTATTGTTATTTAGCAAAAAATGCAACTAACTAATTAATATTAAAAAACAAAATTAACAAAGTGAATAAGGAATAAACTGAACATTTCTTACCAAAATCGATATGTTGAAAACTATTTTAGTCCAATAAACCTTTTAAGCAAAGCTATATATCGAAAGAAATTTATGCGCGACTGTGAGGGAATTCTATAGTTTTTGTTTTCTTATGCGACTTAAATGTTGTGGAGTAACATTTAAAAAGGATGCCAACTCTTTTAATGTGACATTATTGATAATCTCTGGACTCTTTTTAACGAGCAAACGGTATCTTTCCGATGGCGGCATGGTTAACATTTGCATTATTCGAAAATCAAAGGATTTGGCTATTATATCAAATGTTTGCATCCCAATTCTTTGAGTACTAGGAACTGTAGAAAATATAAATTCAATTTTTTGTTTAGTGATTACATACACGTTGGTTGGGATAACGGCCTGAATAGAAAATTTGGAAGGAGAATCAGACAAAAAACTATCTATTGAAGTTATGATATGTGTTGTTTTAATATAGGAAAGTGTTTTTAAAACGTCGTTTTCTTTACTAAAAACCCTAAGTAAGCCATTATTTACGAAAATAATTTCATTGCAAATTTCATCCTTTCTTAAAACATAATCCCCTTTTTTTAATTTTTTTTGACTAAAACAAGACAATAGTAAATCCATCTCTTCATCAGACAATGAAAGCATCTTTTCAATTCTACTCCTTAGGATTTTCATCTCTTCTATTGGTTTAGATAATTTAACAAAATACAGCTCATTTTATCTCGCTTTAATTAACCTACTAAAATGTTGTGGAGAAATTCCAAGAAACGATGCCATTTGCTGCTTATTAATTTTATCAATTAAATCAGGGTAATTTGATTGAATAAGAATATATCTTGAATCGGCGGATTCTGCCATTAAATTATTAACTCTTATTTCCATTAATAATGCAGAATTTTGGGCAGTTTTCAGAAGCAACTCGTGCAATCCTTTAATTTTTTTTGACAATTGCTCTAACTTAATTTTTGAAATCGTATAAATTGACGTAGTTCCAACAGATCGGATTTTTTTATTTTGAAACTGCCTACTATTTTTTGAAACTACTCTTGTAAAAAAATCATTTGTTTGGTGAAAACAACAGATAAACTCAGTTCCATTTTCATCAAAAATACTTTGCTGCAATAAACCTTCTTCAACAAATACAAAAGAATCAACATTTTTAATGCGCTCATCTAAATCTTCATTTTTTTTGAGAATAATATATTCAAAAAAAGACAATAGTTGATCGCATTCGCTTTCCGTAATAGTAACCAGACCATTTATCGCTAGTTTTAATTTCTCATGCATGGAATAAAATTTGATAAGTTAGGGACATTTCGATACAATGATACAAATAGCATATTCCAACAAACTGAACATATGTTAACAAATTAAACGTCCCATAATTATTATAAAAAATTAAGATTCATTAAATGAGTTCTAGAATAACCGCATAATAAATAAATCGCGCAAAATAAATATCATGGTTTCATTTAAACGATTAAATCAAAAATGTTTAATTAATTTGAAAAGAACCAAATAGATTAAGCTCCTTCTCATTTTCCTTTTCAGTTTCCTTTTTCTTCAAAATACTCTATTTATCTTTATAAGAAATCATCGTATTCATTTTGTTCAATCAATTATTAAATTATTAAACAAAACTATAGTT
>JBIPNF010000257.1:0-3308 GCA_044373885.1 Flavobacterium sp.
TTTCCTTTTGTTTCGTAGCATTTTTCAGTGTTTCCAGCAATTCTCCTAAACCTTCATTCGAATCAAATTTAGCATTCAAGCGAACATAACGCACCAATTTAGGTTTGTAGTTTTCCAACATTTCTTCCTGCAAAACCAAGATATTTTTGTCTATTAATTTTTGAAGAATTGGAAAAATATTTTTCTTATTCAAAATGGCAATAATATCCTGAACTTTCAACGAACTTTGTTGTTGCAACGCCTGATAAATCAAAAATTCATCATCAGAAAGTTGGCTTTCATCAACAAATAAATCTTGTTTTTGAGAAATTACAGTTTCACTTTCTAACAATAAAGCACTTGGAATTGCACCCCGATAAACATCGCCAATGGCACACATATAATAGGAACCAATCCATTGCCAATGCGCGATTTGAATTTCAGTAACCAATGGTTTTTCATCTAAAATTTGATGAATTTCTTTGGCTTCATATAAAGTTGGGGCGTTTTGATGCAATTCGATTACCAATGCCGTATAGATTTTACTTTTACCGAAAGGCACCGCCACACGCATTCCTGTTTTTATAAAGTTAAATTCTGCTTCAGAAATACTATAGGTAAAGGTTTTGGCAAGGGAAAGTGGTAAAATTACTTCGACGAAAAATTGCATTTAATTTGGTTGTAAGTTATGTAGTAGTGGAGAAAAGCTATTTCAATCGTTCCCAATATTGCGTTCTCCCGAAAAGCGAAACCCCAATATATCCACGAATTTTGAGTTTATCGGTTCCTTCCAGTGTGAGGTAGCATTTGTATAATTTTCCGCTTTTGGGGTCCAGAATTTTCCCGTCGCTGTATTCATTTCCTTCCTTTACAAGTCCTTTGATAACCGTTAATCCTAAAATGGCTTTGTTTTTATCATCGCCGGGGCAGTTTTCACAAACTTTATTTCGACTTTTAGGATTAAAAATCTCGCTAATTTTCCCGTAAATTTTATTGTTGTGCTCGAAGATTTCTACAATAGAAACTACTTTCCCCGTTACATCGTCAATGGTTTTCCATTTCCCAATAACGCCATGGTTTTGACCGTGGAATTGTGTGGAAAGGAAAAGTAAAATTAAACATACAATTGTCTTCATACTCTAAACGTTTTTAGCCCTGATGGTAGCGGCATCTTTTTGGGGCGGGGTTCGCCCCAAAAAATATAGCAAACAGCAGGAAATAGCTTCAAAAAAAACTACTTATTCTATTTTTTAACTTTTAATTTGTTGATTATTGAATTCAATTCGAAACCGAGCAATAAAATCATACAATTTATCCAAATATAGAACATCATTATCAATAATGTGCCTATTGAGCCATAAAGTTCGTTGTATTTTGAGAATTTTATAACCCAGATCCCAAAGAAATAAGACGAAATTATGACAAGAATCGTTGTAAATACAGCCCCTATGGTAATAAATGAAGGCCTATTTTTTTGTTTGGTTCCGAATCGAAAGAGGAAAGAAATTGTAACCAAAATCATCAAAATTACAAAGGCATAGCGCCCTAAAATAATGAGAGGAATTCGATCGCTAAGCATGTCTTGAATCATTGTTTTTTGGATGAAAACTTCAAATACTACAATGGCAGAAACCGTTATGAGGAGTAGGAATGACAAGACTAATGAGAGTGCTAAGGCTATTAAATACTGATGAAAAAAGCCTCTTTTTTCCAAAACGTGGCGGGACGATTCGAAGCCACCCAAAATTCCGTTGAGTCCGTTTGCCATTAAAAAAATCGACAATAAAAAACCTGTAGAAACCAATCCAGAATGACTGTTGTTGAGAATATCATTGATGATACTGGCAATGGCATCGTAGGTATTTGGAGGTACACCTTCCTTGACAAATTGCAGAAAATCGGCTTGAAAACCTTCGATTGGAATGTAGGGAATTAGGTTTAATATGAATAATGCAAAGGGGAATAATGCCATAAAAAAGCTGAAAGCAACGGCACTTGCGTGGTAGGACAAAGCACCTTCTAGAATTCCAACGGAGTACAATTTTATCAAATCAAAAAGTGACAAACCGTGCAACCATATAGGTTTTATCCGCTGCAAAACGTGGACTATGTTTCGAAGTACTGGTATTTTTTCTATTTGCATTGCTGTTAATAAATAATTGTATTTGTAAATATTCTTTTAATCTATAATCCTTCAAGAATTTATAATTTATAATTTATAATTTATAATTTATAATTTATAATTTATAATTCATAATTTATTTTAAAACGCTTTCAAACTCAAATCCATGTTGTAAACTGAGTGCGTTAATGCGCCCGATGATATATAGTTTACGCCACATTCGGCATAGTTTCTAATGGTTGTTTCGTTGATATTTCCAGACGATTCCGTGAGGCATTTAGTACCAATCAACGCGACTGCCTTTCGGGTATCTTCGTAATTGAAATTGTCAATCAAAATCCGAAAAACGCCTTCATTTTCTAAAATTTCTTCTATTTCATTAAGGTTTCTTGCCTCGACGATGATTTTTAAATCGAGGTTGTTCTCATTCAAATAGGCCTTTGTTTTCGTGATTGCAGCTGTAATTCCACCCGCAAAATCATTGTGGTTGTCTTTGAGCATGATCATATCGTACAATGCAAATCGGTGGTTTTCGCCTCCGCCAATTTTCACCGCCCATTTTTCACACGCTCGAAAACCGGGTGTAGTTTTGCGCGTGTCCAAAATCTTGGTTGATGTTCCTTCCAAAAGCCTAACATAACTTTGCGTTTTGGTGGCTATGGCGCTCATTCGTTGCATCGAATTCAGCACCAAACGTTCCGCTTTCAAAATTGATTGTGAACTCCCTGAAACGTGAAAAACCACATCGCCTCGTTTTACGGTCGCACCATCATGGATAAAAGTTTCTATTTTCAAGTCGGAATCTACATGTTCAAAAATCATTTTTGCAAATGCAACGCCCGCAATTATGCCTTCGTCTTTGACTAATAATTTTGCTTTTCCCTTTGCCGATGGCGGAATACATGCCAAGGAACTGAAATCGCCTGCACCCACATCTTCCCGAATGGCGTTGGAAATTATCAATTGTAACTCGTTTTGAAACTGTGAGTGGGTTATCATTTAAATGAAATTTACAGAATGCTAATTTAGAATTTATTTTGGGTATTAAAAAAGTTTGTAGGTTGAAATTGACAAAAAATTGAGCCACACCATTTTGGAAAATTTCAAACTTTAAAATAAAATAGTTTATTATCTTTGAAAAAAAATCCCATGGGCCAAAACATCATTCTCAATAATCAGGAAATTGAACACAAAATAAAAAGAATTG
>JBIPNF010000062.1:0-11340 GCA_044373885.1 Flavobacterium sp.
CTGAAAATGGATTATAGCCATTTTTATCAACGGGTCTAATTCACTAAATTCATTGTCGTTTATGAAAATTTCAAGATTTGACATTAAATCGTTTATCTCAGCTATATCTTGTGGAGGAGTATAAATTATTTCTCCTGTGGAGGCATTTTTCAATGATGTTCCCGGAACTTTTCTAAAACCCGCATTGTTTTTTTCTAATAACGATTGTATCTCAATAATACTATTGTTAGTAATAAGTTTCATTTCAGAAATTAAACGGAATCCCTTTTTTAAGGCTTCAATATAATTATGAACTTCTTTAGCGTTTAATGATTTTATTTCTTTAACATTTAACTCCGCTTTATACAAGTCATCGTGTGTAGTAATTATATTCTCAATTGCAGAACTATCTTTTGCCTCTTGAAGTACCAATGTATTTATTAAAATACTTTCGTTTGGAATACTTGTAGCAACCCCTTTTAATTCAGCTAATGCTCTATGAGCTGTAGCTAATTTTTTTAGAATCTCTTTTGATTCTATATCTTTTTCTACCGGTAATTTTTTTAACACAAACATCTTCATATGTATAAAAAGTCCAATTTTTTTATCAAAGGTAATTAAATATGATAAGAAAACGCGATTTTTTTATCATACCAGCTTTGGTCTGTATAAAAAATGGATTTTTCTTTACAAATAAAAACAAAAAAACCCGACACTTTCGTATCGGGTTTTGTTTTGCTCCCTCTCTTGGGCTCGAACCAAGGACCCTCTGATTAACAGTCAGATGCTCTAACCAACTGAGCTAAGAAGGAAGGCGTATTGCCCTTTAAAGCGGTGCAAATATAAGGCTAATTATCTTTTTTGCAAATAAATTGAGATAAATTTTCAAAAAATATTACTTCCCTACGATTGCTTTATAAATATCGTTTCCGTTTGCAAACAGCAACAACGATATAAGTAATACGAAACCAACCATTTGTGCATTCTCCATGAATTTATCGCTTGGTTTCTTGCGAGAAATTATTTCATATAACAAAAACATCACGTGACCACCATCTAATGCTGGAATTGGCAATAAATTCATAACCCCAAGCATAATGGATAATAAAGCCGTAATGCTCCAAAAAGCTTCCCAACTCCATGATGCAGGGAAAATATCGAATATTGCTTTAAATCCCCCAACACCCTTGTAAGCGCCAGTACTTGGATTGAATATCATTTGCAATTGTTTTCCATACCCTACAAGCTGGCTTTTTCCTCTTTCAATTCCAACAGGAAATGATTCTAAAAATCCATAGCTTTGCTTGCGAATAGGATACAATCCTAATTTTTCCAAATTATCATAAGGCATTCTTGCCGCATGTTGTATTCCCATTTTCGAACTGTCATTTACAACAATTGAAAGTGCCACTTCCCCTCCGTCTCTTTTTACAATTGCCGGAACCGTTTTGCCTTTCAAGTCTTTTATAGCAGCAATGATTTGATCTGCATATTGAATTGAAACACCATTAAAATTGGTAATAATATCTTTTTCTTGTAACGTACTTTTATTGGGAGATTTGTCTTCAATACCAGAAACTATAAACGGTAAACGAAGTTCAACAACCGATATTTTTTTGCCAGTCATTAATTGATTGATAAAATCAATAGGTAAAACTATTTTTTGTTCTGAACCATTTCTTTCTACAACAATTTCTTTTCCTAAAAGGATTTTTTCGTTTAATTCATGAAATCTATCGGCTTTAACTCCGTCAACAGAAACGATTTTATCACCCGTTTTTAATCCAGCTTTTTCAATCACAGGGTTTGTAATCCAAACACCGTCTTTTAAATCGCTATTTGAAATGTATAATTCGCCATACGCAAATGCCATCCCGATATAAATAATAAACGCCAAAATGAAATTTACAGTTACACCGCCAAGCATAATAATTAATCGTTGCCAAGCTGGTTTCGAACGAAATTCCCATGGCTGAGGCGGCAAAGCCATTTGCTCTTTGTCCATACTTTCGTCAATCATTCCCGAAATCTTCACATAGCCACCAAGGGGCAACCATCCAATTCCATATTCTGTATCTCCAATTTTCTTTTTAAACAAAGAATATTTCACGTCAAAAAACAAGTAGAATTTCTCTACTCTGGTTTTGAATAATTTGGCGGGTATAAAATGTCCTAATTCATGAAGTACAATCAACAATGACAAACTCAATAAAAACTGACCTAATTTGATAACTACTTCCATTTTTTAATTTTCGGATTTTTAATAACGAACAAAAGTAAGGTTTTCTATATTATGTTTTCTATAATATTTTCCGGTTCTGTTTTAAATGTTTGTTAATTATTTAAATTCCGATAAAATGATAGTATTTTTACACCTCAATTTTATTCAAAAATGAGAAAAATTAAAACAGCTTTGCTTTCTTATGGAATGTCTGGAAAGGTATTTCACGCTCCTTTTTTAGAATTACATCCTGGCTTTGAATTGATGGGCGCTTGGGAAAGAAGTGCTAAATTAATTCAAATTGACTATCCAAATGTAAAAAGTTATCCAACAATTGAAGCACTTTTAGAAGATGATGTTGAGCTAGTAATTGTGAATACACCAACAGCAACTCATTATGAATTTGCCAAAAAAGTCTTGTTGTCAGGGAAAAATATCGTTGTGGAAAAAGCATTTACAACCACAGTTGCAGAAGCCGAAGAACTAAAACAATTAGCAGAATCTAAAACTTTAAAACTTTCGGTTTTCCAAAATCGCCGTTGGGATAGCGATTTTAAAACGGTAAAAAACATTATGTCAGAAGGAGTTTTAGGCGATATTGTAGAAGCTGAATTCCATTTTGATAGATACAATCCTCTTTTAAGTCCAAAAATACACAAAGAAACGGTCAATTCAGGTTCTGGGATTCTGAAAGATTTGGGACCGCATTTAATAGACCAAGCGCTTCATTTATTTGGAATGCCAAAAAGTGTTTTTGCAGATATTAGAATCACAAGAAACAGCTCTTTAGTAGATGATTACATTGATGTTTTGCTGTATTACGGCGATTTTAGAGTTCGATTAAAAGCTGGTTTTTTTGTTAGAGAACCCATTCCTGCGTATGTAATTCATGGCAAAAAAGGATCTTTCTTGAAACAACGTGGCGATTTGCAAGAAGACGCTTTGAAATTGGGAGAAAAACCGAATATAACAACTTGGAAATCAGAAAATGAAGGGAATGAAGGGATTCTTCATACCGAAATAAATGGCGCTGTGATTTATAAAAAAGTCCCTACGCTTCTTGGAAATTATTATGACTATTTCGATGGCGTTTATCAATCTATTGCTGCTAATTATGTAGAGCCTGTAACCGCTAAAGACGGAATTAATGTGATGCGAATTATCGAAGCGGCATTTGAAAGCAATACGCTAAAAAAGGCTATTCTTTTATAAACCTAAATTGCTTGGTTCCTTTATTTGTTAGTACACTTAAAAAATGAATCCCTGATGCAAATGAAGAAATATCCCAATTTTTATCCGATTTTGTTTCTAATATTTTTTGTCCTAAAATGGTATAAAAAATAGCTTTTTCAATTTCTACTCCATCGGGTAAATCAACAGAAAGCGCATTTGAACTTGGATTCGGATAAATTTGCATCAATTGATCAAAGTTGAAATCGGCTGTTGCCAATGTAGCAGTACTCGATTTAGAGATAATGTCTTTTTTAGGGTCAAATAGAACTCCCGTTACTGAAAATGGAACTGCTACTGTAAATTGTTGTCCATTGATTGTATTATTAACAACTACGTCTTGAGAAACGCCACCAGCCCCTGTTAACCGTATTGGAACTGGCATTTCAAAAAAGGGAACTGATGTGTCGGTTGTTGTTTGATTTACAGTAATTTTTGCTTGGCCAGCAGCGATATTCTGCACCGTAATAGCGTATTTTGGATATCCTTGATTGTATACCCAATCATTAAAAAATTCTGCTAAACTACTTCCGTAAACCGCTTCTAAGTGCGCTTGTAAATTTGGTGTAACTGCATATTTGTAGGCTAAATTTATATCTGCTAAATAATTTTTTAACCCCTGGAAAAACAAAGTGTCGCCAAGTTTAAAACGCAGCATATTCAAAACCATTGCCCCTTTGTTATAAGAAAGCCTTGAATCAAAGATCCTATTTATATCTAATGCTTCCGTTTCTGATAAATAAACTGCGCCGTTTGGCAATGAAGTTATACTATTGATCATATTTGTTTTATCCGTAATAAATGCTGTAGCGCCATCAAAATGTTCTATAACTAAAGAAGCAAGATAAGTAGCAAATCCTTCATTTAGCCAAATGTCTTTCCAACTACCACAGGTAATTTTATCACCAAACCATTGGTGCGCCATTTCATGTGCAATAAGACCTCTACTGAAATTTTGCATAAATGAAACCGTCGTATGTTCCATTCCGCCACCCCAACCAAATTGTGCATGCCCATATTTTTCATTAGAATAAGGATATGGTTCGAAAAGAGTACTAAAATAATCTAAAATCAAAGGTGTTTGTGCAAGTTGGTTTCTAACCGACAAAGAATTTGTTTCAGGATAAATATAATTCACAATTGGGTAAGTAACTGTTGGTGTTGTTGCATTGGGCAATTGCGTAAAAACATCGTAATTGGTAACCGCCATGCAAATTAAATAGGCAGGAATTGGATAATTATGATGAAAATGCGTTGTTTTTTGAGAACCAAAAAATACTGGTGCTTCAGGTTCTACTCCATTTGAAACACTAATATATTGTGATGGAGCAGTTATATAAACATCTATGCTATTAATTTTATCATTTAAATCTTGTTTACATGGCCACCAATCTCTCGCTCCGAAGGGCTCCGATAAAGTATAAAGAACAGGTGTTGCCGCTGTTCCTCGAGTTGTACTTGTAAAAGAGCCAAAACCGTTTTGAGGGGGTGTTCCTGAGTAAATTACTTCTACTGTGGCTTGAGTGCCCAAAATTTGTGTAGTTGGCAATGTAATTACTACTTCATCCGTATTCTGAGAAAATACTAAGGATACATTATTAATTTTTACAGAACTAACAATTAATGTATTACTTAAATCAAAAGTCAAGCTAGTCATATTAGCAAGCGCCGTATAAGTAGTGGTTATTTTTCCTGATACAGAATAAACTCCTGGATTTACTGTAAATTCTAATTTATGATAGGTAATGTCGTAGTTTTGAGTATTTGGATTGACAACCAAATTCATTTCTCGCGCTGCAGATTTCATTTCGGATGATGCAATTTCGCTGGTTTCAGAAAGTGTTTTTTGAGCAAATACTCCAATAAAAGCAAAATACAAAACAAATATAAAAGTGAATTTCATAGTAATTAATATATAGCGCTAATTTAAGTAATAAATTACTACCCAAAAGTTAATTTAATAAAAAACGCCTATTTTTGAATCCTTCCTGTTGATTTTTTAGCTTAATTTACATACAAATATCCCTGAAATATCGATTAAAATAATAACTAATTATTTTAATCGAATTCGAAAATTTGTGCTTTAAACTTAAAAGCGCTTTTGGGTAAAATTACGAATCGTACCAAAATATCTTAATAAAAACCAACATTAGTATTGTTGTATTTAAACATAAAGCCCAACAAATGTTAGGCTTTAAATATTTAAAAGACTGAAATTTTTTTTTCTTATCCTTTCAAAGCTTCTGCTCCACCAACAATTTCCATAATCTCATTGGTAATTGCTGCTTGACGCGCTTTGTTGTAAGTCAATTTCAATTGGTCTCTTAATTCGGTTGCGTTGTCTGTTGCTTTGCTTCGCCAGTTCGCTTCGCTCGGGTGTGCATTGCAGTCATACGCGCTCCGTGTTCTGAAGCAAATGAATATCTAATTCCTTTGTATAATTGTGTTTTCAATGATTTTATACACGTGACTCACATTAATTATCTTTTAAAAACATCTCTAAACTGATACAATAATCGTTCTATTAAACGTAAATCTTCCGTTATAATATCCGCAGTTCCTGACATTTCTTGCTGAAAAGCAATTTGTTTTTTATACGAAGTTTCTAAACCATTTGGTAGCGAAACGTTTATCAATAAATTACCCTCTTTGTCTGAAGTTAATGAAATTGCCTTTATGTTTCCTATTATAATTCCGAATTCTCTGTCGGGATAGTTTGCCAAACGTATATTTACCGTTTGTCCGACTTTTATTTTACCTGAATTTTGTGCTGGCGCTTTTACTTTACCAATATAACCGCTTTCATTTGTTGGGATTACAGCAAACACATTATCTCCAGAGTTTACGGTTTGATTTGCTGACCAAAGTTGCAAAAAACTAACTTTCCCATCTATTGACGAACGTAAAACATAATTCAATTCCCAGTCTTTAATTGCTTTTTTGAGTTGGAAGAAAGCCTGAATTACATTGCGTTCCAAATTTACATTTTCTTTACTTTCATTTATTTGCGTTGTTTTACTGTTTTTGTTAAGTTCATTTAGTGAAGATTTTAATTGCGAAATGGTACTTAACAAACTCTTATAATTTCGTTGAACTTGCAGATAGGTAAGTTTGTGCTTTTCTAATTCTTGAGCTGCAATAATGCCTTTTTTAAATAATCCTTCATAACGCTCTAAATCAATTTTTTGCAAAACCAATTCACTTTGATTATTACTTTTTTGAGATTCTAACAAACTCAATCGTTCTTTTAATTGAATAGCTTCATAACTTTGTGCCGAGCCTTCTACTTTATATGGTTGTAATTTACCATTCAAATCATCTGCAATACTTTCTTTCTGGAAAACAGCATAGAAACTTTCTATTTCTCCTAATTGAGCTGATTTTAATTTGCCGAATGGAAACCTGTTTTTATCAATATTGATGGTGTCAACAATACTTTTCAATAAAAAAACATCAATATAATTCGCTGAATTTTCTATTACTGCAAGAGGCATGTTACTTGATATAAGTGATCTGTCGTTTACTAATATTGCTTCAATTTTACCGGATACTTTTGCAACTAATTTTTCGGGTGGTCTGTTGGTTGTAATCATAATTTGTGTAATAATTATGTCAGGATATTTTATAAACCAAGACACAAAAAACAGCGATAATAAGATTAACAAAACCACAACCGAACCCCAACGAATCATCCAATGTGGCACTCGTGTCAATATTTCTTGTACTTCTTCACTTCTTAATTCTATTCCTTTTTCTGATGGCATTTTTCTTTATTAATCTTATTATTTATTTGTTACTAAATTACCCCTTTGGGTTTAGTGGGCTT
Organism: Flavobacterium sp.; assembly: GCA_044373885.1. Taxonomy (GTDB): domain Bacteria; phylum Bacteroidota; class Bacteroidia; order Flavobacteriales; family Flavobacteriaceae; genus Flavobacterium. The sequence continues at coordinate 7,257 of JBIPNF010000062.1, forward strand.
TTAACTACCCAATCGCAACTGATTAGACACCAACTCATAATAACTACCTTTCAATTTTACCAACTCATTATGATTACCAATTTCAACAATTTTACCTTTTTCTAAAACAACAATTTGGTCAGCATTCATAACGGTACTCAATCTATGGGCAATAACAACAACCGTTTTGTTTTTAAAAAAAATATCCAATTTATGCATAATTTCTTTTTCATTATTTGCATCAAGGGAAGAAGTAGCTTCGTCAAAAAATAGCATTTCAGGATTTTTATAAACGGCTCTTGCTATCAAAAGACGTTGCTTTTGTCCTGTACTCATTCCCACACCTTCCATTCCAATTTTAGTATTATAACCTAATGGATAATCTTGAATAAAATTCTTAATATTAGCTAAATCGGCAGCATAAACCAATCGTTCTTTATCAATTATATCTTCCCCAATGGCTATATTATTAGCAATCGTATCACTAAAAATATAACCCTCTTGCATTACTGTTCCAACGTGCGACCGCCAAGTTTTTTGTGCAATATTCCGCAAATTTGTCATTCCGACGTTAAGAGGAATCTCATCAGATTTAGGTATAAGCCCAATTTCTCCACTATTCGGCTCATAAAACTTCAATAACAATTTCATCAAAGTCGTTTTTCCACTTCCGCTTGCACCAACAATTGCGGTTATTTTATTGGCTGGAATTGTTAAATTTAGATTTTCTAATACATTTATACCAGAACCTATATACCTAAATGACAAATTTTTTATTTCAATATCCGCATTTTCTGGAATTTCGTGTGTTTGTGATTCTTCTTGTTGCGTTTCGTCTTCTTTTTCGTGTATTTCTGATAATCGAGCTAATGATATTTTGGCATCTTGGGCCTCCCGAATAAAATTAATTAATTGTAAAATGGGTCCATTCAAGCTACCTACAATACTACTTATTGCCATCATCATTCCTAATGTTATTTGCCCATCAATTACCAATTTAGCTGAAAGAAAAATAATGATTATATTTTTTAGTTCATTAATAAAATTGGAGCCTATATTTTGGGTTTGTTCTAAAACTAAACCTTTCATAGAAACTTTAAACAATCTAGCCTGAATGTATTCCCAACCCCAACGCTTTTGTTTTTCGGCATTGTGGAGTTTTATTTCTTGCATTCCATTGATCAATTCTATTACTTTACTTTGCTCCTGCGAAACCTCTTCAAAACGCTTGTAGTCCAGTTTTTCTCTTCGCTTTAAAAACAATACAACCCAAAAAAAGTATAAAAAACTGCCTGCAAAAAACACTGCAAATATTTTTATATTATAGTAGGCTAAAACTCCGCCAATTATCAACATACTAATCAATGAAAACAAAACATTTAGCGATGATGTTGTAAGTATTCTCTCAATTCTATGATGATCATTGATGCGTTGCATAATATCGCCGGTCATCCGGACATCAAAAAACGAAATTGGTAAATTCATTAGCTTGATGAAGAAGTCGGAAATCAAAGCAATATTTATCCTTGTAGAAAGATGCAACAATATCCAACTTCGTATTAATTCCAATCCAGTTTTCCCAATAAATAGAAATAATTGTGCAAATAATATCAAATAGATAAAATGAATATTCTGATTTTGAATACCAACATCTACAATACTTTGGGTAAGAAACGGGAATATCAATTGTAATAAACTACCCGCTAATAAGCCAATAATAAGCTGAATAACAAACGATTTATATGGGAATATATAATTTAATAGTAGGGAAAAACCAAATGCTTTTTTATCCTCCTTTTCAAATTCATTTTGATAGAATTTTGGAGTAGGTTCTAGCAATAGTGCAATCCCTTCTTCGGTTATTTCGTTGGCATTATTTCCAATCCAGAATTTTAGGAATTCTTGTTCAGTATATTCAATTAAACCTATGGCTGGGTCAGAAATATAAAAAATTCCTTTTTTTATTTTGTAGAGCACAACATAGTGATTGGAATTCCAGTGCAAAACACAAGGTAATGGGGCTTCCTCTAGTTGGGTTACATTTAATTTTACACCCAATGAACGAAAACCAATTTTCTCGGCAGCATCAGAAATATTCAATAAATTACTCCCTTCTCTTGTAGTTTCTGATAGTTGCCGTAAGGTTTGAATATTTAAAGTTATGCCATAATGTTTCGAAATGATTTTCAGGCAGGTTGGACCACAGTCTTTTGAATCTGCTTGAATATATTCTGGGGATTTTTTACGCATCTTTTTTAACTAAATCTTGCATACCGTAATACTCGATCGCTTTTTGTTTTAAAGGATTAGTACTCCATTCTTCCCACACATTGGTATAGGGATTATACCCACATTTCAAAGGTTTTGAATATTGGTTTTCTGGGTCTTCTATATAGGCACGACAATCTGTACATACATGTCTAAATTCACAATCTTTACAAACCTCAATTTGATCTTTATTTATGTTCCAATACTTTTTGAAATTTGGATGATTTAAAGCTTCTTCTAGTGTTGTGTCTTTAATATTTCCGAAACTTTCAAGCATTGAAGGACAGTTTTTTATATTACCATTTTTATCGATAGAAATTTTTAAGTTTAGACACGTATTATGACGTTGTGATTCAGTAAAATGATACATTCCAACTGCGAAATATTCTTTTTTTACAGCTCCGCAAAAATTGAACGATTCAATCTTTGCCTTTGTAAATAAAATATTATTTAGGTTGTAATCTTTTATAGACAATGCCTTTTCTACTTCGGATGAATGAATTATAATTTTTGTTAACCTTAACTTTGTTGAAGTCAAAGTTTTAATATATCTTTCGTTTTTAGTTGAATCAAATTTAATATATAACCCAATATGTTTAATTGAACTATAAAAAAACAAATTTAAAATTTCCTCTAAATCAGAATTTTCTATTAAATCATATAATACTATTTCAATATATTGACAACCCAAACTTTCCAATTGCAGTATAATATTCTTATAAATATCTATTTCATAAATATTCTCTATTATCGAATTGGAGATTTTAAAAGGTAGCTTAAAATCAAGATTAAGGGTTGGGAAGAAATTTAGCTCGGACTCTGAACAAAAAAAACCTAACTCCATATCAATTAAATTTTGAAAATATTCAAAGATTGCTTTTTGGTTTTCATTACCATATTCAGCATAAATTTGTTCCATTTTTGAATACGTTGATTTGCTGACTATTTCTTCTAAATCATTTGGAACAAGATGCAATTTGTTTTTTTGTAAATCTGCAATAATACTTCTGTTATAGCCTTTTACAATTATACAATTTGCGAAAAGTTTGAAATATTCCATTTATAAACGAGTAATTAATTTATAAAAAAAATCGACAGAAAATAATTTAGTATTGTATATTGGAACTTCAATAATCTTCCCAGATATTTCAATTGTTTTTCCTTTAACTTCAATCTTATGAAGCACTAAAGGCAGTTCATTTCTATTGGTTTTAAATAAATTCTTTATTTCTTGTTCGTTCATAAGTTTAAATTTTTATAAAAATCAGCAATCTTTTTGTTTAGATTGTAGTTACATGGATTTGATACCATTCCATACTGTCCTATTGGGTTGACTTCAAGAAAGACAAAATCATTTTCAGGTGTGACTATCATATCTATGGATCCAGAATTTAATTTTAATTTATCCATAAGAGAGGTTAATTTTTCTATTACTTCACATGGAAGTGCAAAAGGAACATTTCTATTAGGATTTTTTCGATTATAGTTTCTGAAATCTACTTTTGTCGAGTTATCTATTTGAGAAAAAATTGCCATTGAATAAAATATTCCATGCAGAAAGAATATTCTTAATTCATATTTTTTTCGAATATAATTTTGAATTAATGTAGGGAAAAAATCATTTTCAGGAAGTATAATATTTTTTAATAACTCAGTATAACCAATTACAAAATGATTGTCGTAATCAAAAATTGTACTTCCTGTTATTGATTTTGTGGCTAATGTATTTATATTTAAATTATTAATATAAACAATATTGCTAATAATGAATTCTTCAGGAGTCCTAAGTCCTAAATTTCTTGCATGATCAGAAACAATTAATTTATTTACATCAGAA
>JBIPNF010000258.1:0-3288 GCA_044373885.1 Flavobacterium sp.
GCCAATCCGCTTCTTGGGCGAACTTGCGCTTCAAAACCAATTGGTAATTCTATGAAAAGTCCAGTTTTTACTATGGTTCTTTCCAATGGATTTAAGGTTATGGATTCGGATAAATTGGCACGCAAATCCATTCCTGCCGAGGCAATGGTTTCGTAATTTGGTATATCATGCTGTGATTTGTTGATGATGTTTATCTTCATATTTTCTTGATTTAGAACAAAATATATCTTGTTAGTACTTGGTGTTTTTTAGCCCAGATAGTAGCGGAATCCTGTTTTGGCGGTCCCGAAGCTTCGGGACGCCACAACAGATAAAGCGGATAGCTGGAAATAGCTTCTATTTATTTTTACGTTTTAAAATTTTATTCAAAGTTTCTTTTTCGTTGTGGTATATAAAATACATAAATGTAAACAATAAAGGGATTCCGACGTAGTAATTTTCGCGGAAATAATAGAATGAAATTATGGAAAAAAGGATGGATAATCCTAAATATCCAGTAATTTTTTTGATGTCATAGGGAATTGGATAGTATTTATTTCCGAGAAAATAGGAAATGCTCATCATGGTTCCGTATGCAGCGATTGTGGCGATTGCAGAGCCGTAATAACTCATTGTTGGGATTAACAAAAAGTTCAAAACCAGCGTTACGATTGCTCCGACGATGGAAATGTAGGCACCGATATAGGTTTTGTCGATGAGTTTGTACCAAACAGATAAATTGGTATAAATTCCGAGAAAAAAGTTGGCTAAAATGATTAGCGGAACGACTTTCATAGCTTCCCAATAGGACGAATCACGAATCATAAAATATTTGAAAATGTCTGCAAAAACGATTACGGACAACAAAATAAATGACCCAAAAATGACGAAATATTTAGTTATTGTGGCATACGTTTGAGGCGCATTTTCGTTTTTTGAGTGACTGAAAAAGAAGGGTTCGATTCCTAAAGTATATGCAGTTCGGTACAAAACCATGAACAATCCGAGTTTGTAACATGCGGAATATACTCCAACTTCGGCTTCGGCGATATTGGCGGGAAGCAATTTTCCCAATAAGATTTTATCGAATTGTTCGTTGATGGCAAAGGCGATTCCGGCAATCATAATTGGCAATCCGTAGCGCATCATTCGTTTCCAGAGGTTGAAATCGAACTGCCAATTTACGTGGAAATAATTTGGCGAAAGCACTATAAATGTTAGCAAACTTGCAATGATGTTGGAAACAAAAATATAGCCAATTTCAAAATTTTCGGTGTATAAAGACCCCAGAAAACTGTCGGGGTTTGCTTGAGCAATTTTTGGCAAATAAATTAAAAAGAAAACGTTTAATGAGAGGTTCACCACTACATTTCCAATTTTTATTACGGCATAAATCATGGGGCGTTGATAGGCTCGAAGTTTTGAAAAAGGGACAATTACTAAGGCGTCTAAGACTAAAATCCAAATGGTATAAATGATATATTGCACATCGATTCCTGATAAATCGGCGAGGTAATTTTTTAGTAATAAAGCAGGAAAAAGAAATAATAGTGTTGACCAAAAAATGGAAACTGTGGTAGTTTCGATTACCGATTTTTTGTTGGTTTCGTTATTATAAAACCTAAAAAAAGTGGTTTCCATTCCATACGCCAAAATCACGTTGAAAAAAATCATCCAAGCAAAAATAATGTTGACTTTCCCGTAGGCTGCTTTTGGAAGCAAATCGGTGTAAAGTGGCACTAACAAAAAGCTGAACATTCGCGGTAAAACTGTAGCTAGTCCGTAAATGGCAGTTTGTTTGAAAAGATTTTTATATAAACTCAAGGTTGTTTTTTATGATTTGAAAGTAACAAAAATAAGTAATTTTTGGTAGTTTTGGCCTATTCATACATAATCATTGGAATTTCTTTGATATTGCTACATTTATAAAAATAGGTTTTGTTTTTATTTTGGTATTCAATTACGGCTTCATTTTGTTTTAAATTAAACTTTTTGGAGTCAAAATTGGAAGAATTTGGGTTGCGGTATATTGCGTTAAGATAGAAATTTGCCTTGAAATTGGTTTCGTTTTCTTGCGCAATTTGGGTTTCAAAACCTTGAAAATAGATTTTTTCTAAGTGAATGGTTTTTGAAAGTGGTTTTTTAAATTCGATAGAAATTGTTGTTCCGCTTCCTGTTTCTCTTCTTCCGCCCGTCCATTTTTCAAATGATATTGACACTATTTCTTGTGGGAAAGTTGCCTTAAGATTTTGTTTTGTAGCACAAAAAGTAAAAACATTGAAAAGCGCGAATAGCGAAAATTGTTTTAAATAGCTTTTCATATTTTCAATTTATGAAAGTCCGTCTTCATTTAAAATTTTCAAAAAATGAAAGCCTTTTGGAACAAATCCTTGGTTGTAATAAAACCGATGGGCTTTGAAATTCCCTGTATATGCGTCAAGAACAATCATGGTGCAATTGGTTTCTTTGGCTTTTTTATCGATATAATCGGTCATTACTTTTCCATATCCTTTAGAACGGTGTTCTGGGTGAACAATAAAATTGTCAATTTCTATGTATTTTCCAGACCAAAGTTTGGTTCCCGACCAAAATCCTGTTAACGCAACGCATTTATCATCTTCAAAAACAGCTAGTTGTTTATAATTGAAAGGCACCATTTCATTGAGATACGCCTCATATTTTTCTATTGTGAAATTGGAATATAAATGCAACAGCATTTCGTATTGAGCGAGCATTTCTGGAATTGTGTTTATTTCTTGAGTTCTCAAAAGATTTAATTTTCGATAAAAATACTTAAAATATGATAGTGAATCCCAAATTATATAAAATTATTAACGAACCACATTGTCGTTTTTTAATCTACTATTATTGTTAAAATAAAATACGAACTAATACAGAAAATAGTCTCTTTATTCTATTCTGATTAATACTGTAAATAGATTGCAGAGATTTCACATTTACACAAAAAAAAGTACCTTTAGCGTTCAAAATAGAATTATGGCTTTATCCAATATAAAAATCCTTCACCTCGATAGCAACAATCCTCTATTATGGGAACAATTGCAGGAATCTAGATTTACAAACCATGAAGATTTCACTTCCTCAAAATCAGAAATAGAAGATAAAATTCAAGATTATCAAGGAATTGTAATTCGCAGCCGATTCAAAATCGACAGAATATTTCTAGACAAAGCCACCAATTTGCAATTCATAGCAAGGGTTGGCGCAGGATTAGAAAGCATCGATTGTGATTATGCTTTAAGCAAAAATATTTCACTCATTGCTGCTCCCGAAGGCAATAGCAACGCC
>JBIPNF010000006.1:0-34640 GCA_044373885.1 Flavobacterium sp.
GTGTTTTTTCTCCAACAACTTATACCGTTACTTCATCACCAGGTGGTTTTACAGTTACTGGCAACACATCACCAATAGTTGTTACGGGTTTAACTTCTGGAGTTACCTATACCTTTACGGCTATTGCGACCAATTCAACGGGTAATTCAATAGTTTCAAATCCTTCAGAAGCTATAACAACTATTACAGTTCCAGATGCTCCTACTAATATTGTGGCAAATGCAGGAGTTGGAAACACCAGTGTGGTTTTTACTGCTCCTGTTTCAAATGGAGGCTCACCAATAACGAGCTATACTGCAACAGCTTCTCCAGGTGGTTTTACCAGTACAGGAACTGCGTCTCCACTAGTAATTACAGGTTTAACAATTGGAACTTCCTATAATTTTACCGTTGTTGCCACAAACATTGCAGGAAATTCAATTGCATCTCAAATCGCAACTGCGATTCCGTATATTAATGCTACCTGTGACGGCGTTTCACAAACCGCTATTGTTGAGCTAACTTCTTCATCAGGAAAAATATGGATGGATAGAAATCTTGGTGCATCACGTGCTGCAACATCAGCTACCGATTTTTTTGCCTACGGCTGCTTGTACCAATGGGGTCGTGGCAATGATGGACACGCTAGTATCAATTGGGTTTCAACTACTGTAGGAAATCCTGTAAATGGAGCAACTACAATTCCTGTTGCTACAGACACACCGGGAAATCCAATATTTATTTATACGACATTTGCTCAAGCAAATTTTTATGATTGGAGAAGTCCAAGAAATAATGGGCTATGGCAAGCAGGTACACAGATAAACAATCCATGTCCCTCTGGTTTTCGAGTTCCTACAGTTTCTGAATTAACAACTGAGAATACCATTTACAACATTACGAATACTTCGACTTCTTTTACTAATGGACCTGGAGGAGGTTTCAAGTTTGTTGCTGCAGGGCTTCGTAATTATGAAAATAAATGTATTAACGAGGGTATTTATGGATATTATTGGACTAGAGATATTAAATATACTGAGTATTCGTCATTGATAATTTACACAGGTAGTAGTTTATCTCCAGATTATACATATAGAGGTAATGGTAATTCAGTTCGGTGCATTAAAAATTAATATAAAAAATTATTTTAATAGATATGAAATACATTTTTCAGTAATCCTAATTCCATAAAAAAATAAATTAACCTATTAACTAATGAAATATATATTTACAGCAATCTTACTTTTCATTAGAATACTTGTATTTTCTCAATTAGGAATTGGCACTGTCACACCACATCAATCAGCTTTGTTAGATATTACCAGTACCTCAAAAGGGTTATTACCACCCCGCATGACATTTGACCAAAAAACAGCTATTGTTTCGCCAGCAATGGGTTTGTTAATTTGGTGTTCAAATTGTGGTACTAACGGACAACATCAAGTATTTAATGGCACTACTTGGACAAATTTATGTGGTACCGCACCACTTGGAGCAATTTCTAACGCGCCCACAAGTCCCATTGCCACAGCAGGCTTTGCTCAAGCAAGTATTGCCTTTACGGCGCCAGAATATATAGGCAGTAGTACTATTTCGGGTTATACCGTAACAGCATCTCCTGGTGGTTTAACGGGTTCTGGAGCTTCATCTCCAATAGTTGTTTCGGGACTAACACCAGGAACTTCCTATACTTTTAAAGTAGTAGCTACAAATCAAGCCGGAAACTCTCAATCATCGGCGGCTTCCAATGCTGTAATACCCTATACTACACCAAGCTTTCCGAAAGGGCCAGTTGCCACTGCTGTCGGTTATTTGCAAGCAAGTGTTACTTTTGATTTGCCATTATCAAATGGTTGGAGCCCTATCACGGGGTATACCGTAACAGCATCACCTGGTGGTTTGACTACTACTGGAACTTCATCGCCAATACTTATAGCTGGATTAACCTACGGTACTAATTATACATTTACAGTTATCGCAACTAATGTGGCAGGTAATTCGATACCTTCAGTACTTACAAATTCCATATCTCCTATTACTGTTCCTGGTGCTCCTACAAGCCCAGTTGCTACCGCAGGAAATGCTCAAGCTAGTATTGCTTTTGTTGCGCCTGCCTCTAATGGTGGGAGTGTCATTACGCAGTACACCGTAACAGCATCTCCCGGTGGATTAACGGGTACTGGAACTTCATCACCCATTGTAGTGAGCGGATTAACTCCTGGAACTCCTTATACATTTACTGTTGTTGCAACCAATCAGGCTGGAAATTCATTGGCTTCTGCAGCGTCGGTTGCCAAAACACCTTATACGGTTCCTAATGCCCCAACGAGTCCTGTTGCAACAGCGGGTAATGCTCAAGCTAGCGTTGCTTTTGTGGCGCCTGCCTCTAATGGTGGGAGTGTTATTACGGGATATACTGTAACATCTTCTCCAGGTGGTTTTACAAGTACGGGAACTACTTCTCCTAGAATTGTTACAGGATTGACCAATGGAACTTCATATGCATTTACAGTTATGGCAACCAATGCAGCGGGTAATTCAGTCGCTTCAGTCGCATCAAATGCTGTTACTCCTATCACTATTCCTGGAGCACCTACAAATCCTGTTGCAACACCTGGTAATGTACAAGCAAGCATTGCCTTTTCTGAACCCTTATCCAATGGGGGTAGTACTATTACGAGTTATATCGTCACTTCTGCACCCGGAGCTATAACAAAAACGGGGACTACCTCTCCAATTGTTATTACAGGATTAACAGCCTCAACATCGTATACTTTTACAGTAAAGGCTACTAATGCAGCTGGTAGTTCAGTAGCTTCAACGTCCACAGCGGCTAAAGTTACTGCTGCGGCATCAGGCAGTGCTATATGTAATAGAACCCGCCATACAGATATTGTAGAAGTAACATCTACAACAGGAAAAGTATGGATGGATAGAAACCTTGGAGCTACTCGTGTTGCTGCTTCAGCAACGGATTTTATGGCTTATGGTTGTTTGCACCAATGGGGTAGAGGCAATGACGGACATGCAAGTATTACTTGGACTTCGGCAACAGCGGGAACTCCAGTAAATGGTTCAACTACAACTATAGCTACAACTGATACTCCAGGAGATGCTTTATTTATTATTTCATATTCTTCAGGTTATGATTGGAGATCTGGGAATAACAACACACTTTGGCAAGCTGGATTACAAGTTAATAATCCATGTCCTTCTGGGTTTCATGTTCCAACTAATGCTGAATTTTCGAATGAATTTTCATCTTATGGTATAATAAATAGTACAACAGCATTTACAAACGGCCCAAGCACTGGATTTAAATTTGTGACTCCTGGTTACCGTGATTCCCTTTCCATTTTAACTGATATAGGATTAAGAGCTTTATATTGGAGTAGCAGTACTTATAATTATTCTTTCTCCTATTATCGATCTATTCGAAGTGATTCTGAAAGTGCTTACGACGCTGAACGTTCGGCAGGTATGTCTGTTCGATGTATTAAGGATTAGTTTATTTAATAAATAATAAAAATGAAATCAATAATTTCCATAATCTCACTTCTAATTAGTACTGTTACTTTCTCACAACTCGGAATTGGAACCATAACACCTGATTTGTCATCACAACTCGATTTAACGAGTGAGAGCAAAGGATTATTACCTCCACGAATGTCTTTTGCTCAAAGAAATGCTGTTGCAACACCCGTGGCTGGCCTAATAATTTGGTGTGCAGATTGTGGTTATCAAGGGGAAATGCAAGCCTATAACGGAACTATATGGACAAATTTATGTGGAGCTACTGCATATGGAATTGTCCCTAATCCTCCAACTAATCCAATTGCTACAGAAGGGGATAATCAGGCAAGTATTGCCTTTACAGCACCTGTATTTACGGGTAGTAGTCCAATTACAAGCTATACCGTAACAGCATTACCAGGTGGTTTTACTAATACAGGCGCAACTTCTCCAATTGTTGTCTCTGGTCTAATACCCAATACGTACTATTCTTTTACAGTAGTTGCAAATAGTGCTGCTGGAATTTCTTTACCATCTGAGCCAACATCGGTAATATTAGCAGGTACAAGGAGAGCCATTTGTGATGAAACAGTTCCAACGACCATTGTAGAAATCACATCAACTACTGGGAAAGTTTGGATGGATAGAAACCTTGGAGCTAGCCGACCAGGTATTTCGGCTACTGATTATAAAGCTTTTGGGTGTTTGTACCAATGGGGTAGAGGTAATGATGGACATGCAAGTATCAACTGGACCTCTGCAACAACGGGTACTCCAGTATATGGTTCTTTTACGACCGTTACAAGTTCTAATACACCGGGGCATGCAGTATTTATCAGAGGGACTTCAGCAACAAATTTTGATTGGAGAAGTCCAAAAAACGATGCGCTTTGGCAAGGTGTTAATCTAGTAAACAATCCCTGCCCAACTAGTTTTCATGTGCCTTCAGGTGCTGAATTTTATAATGAACTTATAGCGTATGGCATTTCTAATACAGCGACAGCATACACTAACGGACCAAATGGAGGATTTAAATTTGTGGATAAAGGTTTTCGCCAATTTGGTGATGCTTCAATACTAAAAGATACGAATAGCTATTATTGGACTACAAACTTAAATGGTGCTAATGTATACTATAGAAACTTCAAAAGTAGTGAAACAAACTCTTTTAGTACAGTAAGAACTATGGGTTTTTCTGTTCGATGTGTCAGAGACTAATTTTAAAAAATATACGCATGAAAAAAATATTTTATTTGGTGCTACCATTTTTCAGTTTGCTTTCTTTCTCGCAAGTTGGAGTTGGCACAACTACTCCAGATGCCTCATCAGTTTTACATTTAGAAAGTGGAAGTAATAAAGGGTTTCTTTTACCTAGAGTAACTACTGCACAAAGAAATGCTGCAGACGGAATATTATCTCCTGTTGGTGGAATTGTAATTTATGATACTACAATAAATTGTTTATTAATTTCTTTAGAAAATGGAAAATGGAAAAATGCTTGCTCAGGCGATGAACAAGGGATAACTATAGGAACTACTACTTCAGTAGGTATTGCAGGAATAGGTATTTCTTCATCATTAGATAGTAATACTATTCTTGAAGTTGTTAGTACAAGTAAAGGAGTATTATTACCATTAGCAACAAGTGATCTAGCAAATGTTCTGGGGTTGATTTATTACAATACAACTAACGATACTATAAGAATTTATAATGGTTCTTCATGGGTGACATTAATCACAAACTAAAACTATTCAACATGAAAAAAAGTATGGTATTTATTGCGTTTTTTTTAGTCGTTTTTTTAAATAGTGCTTTTGCGCAATTGGGTATCGGGACATCAACTCCAAATCCAAATGCAGTTTTAGAACTTAGTAGTGCCAATCAAGGAATGAAGTTTCCAAGGTTAACTACCAGTCAGCGAAATAACATTTCTTTACCTGCAAAAGGACTAACCATTTTTAATACCGATATAAACTGTTTGATGACAAATTTTGGAACACCAAGTGTACCTGTGTGGAAATGTATTGGAGGTTTTCCAATTAGTATTTCAACGAATGGTACAGCTATTGTAACTTCTTATGGAGACCCAACTTGTAACACTAATTCAATTAGTGGGGTAATGACTAAAGGTATTGCTGTGAGTGGTGTAACAATGACGCTCTTTGCCAATGTTACTCAAATTGGTACATGGAATCTAACCGCTACACAAAATGGGGTTACGTTCACAGGTAGTGGAACATTTGTAGCCACTGGTTGTCAATCCATTACTTTAGTTGCTTCTGGCATACCTACTAATACTGGTTCATTTTCTTGGATAACTAACACTACACCTGCTGCGAATGTTACAGCCACAGTTTTTGATCAAATACCATTAACTATTACTTTGGCTCAAAATAGAATCTATATGGTTGCCTCTATTTATGACCAAGATTTTTTGCCTTATGTAGCTCCAACAGTTTCTGCCTCTACGGCTACTCAAGCGGCTAATGGGGTTAATGAAGCAGTCACTCTAAATGTACAAGGCTCCATTACCACGGCAGGTGTAAATTTAAAAATACCAGTAACAGTAACAGGAAGCGGTACATTACCTGCTTTTAATTCAACATTTAACATTCCAGCGAGTTTAACCGAAGATGGTATTGCTAGAAACGTAACTTTTTCATGGGCCTCACAATCATATACATTAAGTACTACTTCCATTAATGCAACTATTGTGGCAATAGGCGGAACACTAAATGTTAAGAAATTAGATGTTAATGCAGGAATTGGAAATGATGGATTTGGTGTTTTGTTAGGAACTTTTATTTACCCATACAATTATCTTGGAAATACAACAACATATAAAGTATGCGCTATTAGTGCAATACCCGATAAAATGTTTGGCCTTGCTGATAATTCGGGTGATACCACTACACACATGATGCTGTACCTGCCCATATCCACAGCAGATGGTAATACATGGTTGAATAACAACTTGGGGGCACATTATGCAAATGTCAACCATAGTAGTTTTAATCTAGCCCAGCAAGCTTTAAGCGCAAACGATAGATTAGCAATGGGCTCCTCATTTCAATGGGGTAGAAAACCAGATGGGCATGAACTTATTACTTATACAATTGGAAATATCACCCCGGTATATACAAGTGTTACAATTAAAACAAATACACCCAGTCATTCCCAGTTTATCAAAAATTTAAACACTACTCCATTTGATTGGCGAACGTCTCAAGACAATACCCTTTGGGCAACCGAGCAAAGTGAAAATAATCCTTGTCCACAAGGCTTCCGTGTACCAACTTTAACAGAAATAACTACATTATTTTCATCATCTAGTATTACAAGCGTAGCTACTGCAGCAAGTTCTATTTTAAAGTTTAGTGTTGGAGGCTTTCGCGATTTCACTACTAACTATTTTAATGCCACAGACCAATATGGTTACTATTGGAGTAGTTCGGTTAGTGGTGTATACGCTGGTAATATGTTTATTGGTCCCCCCTTGGCTACTTACTATTCGCAACGGGCAGCTTCAATGTCTGTTAGGTGTATCAAAAACTAGAAGGTGTAAACTCAGTTAAATTAATAAAAATACAGAAGTAAAATTAACAAATGAAAAAAATAGTTACAGTAATCCTTTTTCTGATTAATCTAATTGCTTTCTCGCAAGTTGGAATCGGAACATCAAATCCGATAGCTTCGGCAGCATTAGATATAAGCAGTACAACAAAAGGATTGATACCTCCGCGAATGACATACGATCAAAAAATAGCAATTATTTCTCCAGCAACGGGTCTCATAATATGGTGTACCGATTGTGGTTCTTATGGAGAAATGCAAGTTTTTAACGGAACTGTATGGGCAAATATGGCAGGGGGAGCAGCGGGTGTACAACAATTATCACTTGGAGGTACTGCTATTTGTGATGATTCCCGGGCTACAAAAGTTGTAGAGTTAACTTCTTCTACAGGAAAAGTATGGATGGATAGAAACTTAGGAGCATCGCGTGCAGCAATATCTTCAACCGATTATATGGCTTATGGCTGTTTGTATCAGTGGGGTCGGGGCAATGATGGACATGCAAATTTAAGATGGTGGAGTTCTGATTTTGTTACTTATTTTTATGGAGTTACCACAACATTAGCTATTGGTGATACTCCAGGACATGCTTTATTTATTAGAACAAGTTCAAGTCCTTTTGATTGGAGAGCTGATAATAACAACACACGTTGGCAAGCCGGTACACAAGTCAACAATCCTTGCCCAACTGGATTTCATGTACCATCGAATACAGAATTATTAAATGAATTTTCGGTTTATAATATTAATAATAGCAATTCTGCCTTTACTAATGGTCCGGGTGGGGGGTTTAAGTTTACAATAGTGGGACTCAGAAGCACTTATGGTAATGTAGTTGAAGATGGTGAAGCAGCAGGTTATTATTGGACTAGTAGTGTTTACAATATTCAAAATAGCAGCTACGAGGTTATAATCGATGGTACTAGTATAACAAATACCTGGGAAAGTAGAGCATTGGGTTTATCTGTTCGATGTATTAAAGATTAGGTAGTATTTAATATAAAAATAGTTCAAATATAAATTTAGAATATAAAAATGAAAATTTCAAAAACAATCCTTCTTACACTATTAATTTGGAATTTATCCAATGCTCAAAAGCAATTTTCTATCAAAGGAAATTTTCCACAAGCAATAAATAAAGAAATTCAAATCAAGGGATTTACAATGAATAGTGATACCTTACTAGTTAAAGGAGTCACTGACAACTTAGGTAATTTTTCTATAGAATATCCAAGTTCCTATACAGGAGCGGCATTGTTGGAAATTAAAGATACAAAAAGTGTTATAGTACTCTTAAATCAAGAGCGTTTTGAAATGAAATGGGACAATTTTGAGGAGTTTACGACCTTAAAATTTAAGAATTCACCAGAAAACGATGCTTTTGCCGATGGAGTTGCTGTAGCTCAAAATTCGGAAAGCCTTTTGGCAGGCTTGAATTATTTGAAACCAATTTATGAAAAGGAACTTCAAATTTCTAAACAAAAAGTACAATGGATTTCAACCGAAATTGCACTACAAAAAAAAGCCTTTCCAGAATTTTTAAAATCGTTGCCTGAAAGTTCTTATGCTTTGTATTATTTGAAGTTACGGAAATTGTTGCAAGACATGCCCATTACGGCTAGTAAGTATATAGAAAGAATGCCAGATCATGAAAAAGAATTTAAAGCAACAGATTTTTCGTCAAAATACTTGATTCGTTCAGGTTTATATAAAGAACTTCTAGATGGATATTTTTTATTAATGGAAAGCTATGGTGATTTAGAAAATGTTTATGTTCATATCAATTCCAGTACGGATGCATTATTAAAATCGTTAGAAAAACAACCTCAATTGAAACAAGATGTAGCAGAATATTTGTTCCGCCTTTTTGAAAAAAGGAGTCTTTTTAAAGCCGCCGAACATTTGGCTTTAGCAATGCTTGATTCACAAAGCTGCGAAATGGACAGCAAGCATGAAGCGTTATTTGAACAATATCGTAAAATGGCTGTAGGAAAACCCGCAGTTGATATTGTTTTTCATAATGCTATAAAACCAACACTAACTTTAAATGCCGTTTCTTCTAAATATAAATTAGTGGTTTTTGGTGCGAGTTGGTGCAACAAATGTCACGAAGAAATACCAAAATTAACACCCTATTATGAAGATTGGAAAACCAAATATGACTTAGAAATAATTTTTATATCACTAGATACGGAACTAGCTAAATTCAGAGACTTTACTAAAGATTTTAATTGGTTGTCCAGCTGTGAATTAAAAGGTTGGGACTCAAAAGCAGCAATTGATTATTGTGTTTTTGGTACCCCAACGATGTATTTGCTTAACCAAAAAAACACTATTTTGCTAAAGCCTATTTCTGAAAAACAAATTCAAGCTTGGTTGGATATGGTGGAAAAATGATAAATAAAACAATAAAAATGATAAAGAAATAATCAGTACGTAAAGATGAAAAAAATATTTGTATCATTAGGTTTATTTGTAAGCCTAGTAGCTTTTTCCCAAAAGGGAATCGGGACTATTTCTCCTGCAAGTTCAGCAGCATTGGATGTGAGTAGTACAACAAAAGGATTTTTGCCTCCTCGCTTGACTTATGTTCAAAAAACGGCTATATCTTCGCCAGTAGCAGGTTTGATAGTTTGGTGTTCAGATTGTGGAATTGATGGCCAAATGCAGGTTTTTAATGGGTCAATATGGGTTAGCTTTATTTTAGACACTAGTACTGAAACTACAAATAAATTAGTTTCCACTACTAAGGCTATTCCTGAAAATAGTAGGAGAAAAATTTCTAAGGAGGATGGTACAAAATAATCGCAACAGGTGATTGTTGGAATAATGGCCGTACAAATATTAAGTATTAATAAATTACCGATGTTGACGCCACTATCACTTCTTCGAGAATTTACTCGCAAGAATTCTTCTATTTAAAAAAAACACTCAAAAAATCAATAAACAGAAAAAATAAGACTCATTTTTTCTGTTTATAAATTATTTATTTTCTATAAATGATTATCTTTTACTCTTAATATAATCAGTTAAGCTATCAACACTAGAACTAAAAGAAAACATTGAATTTAATTCATAATATTTTTTCTGTTCAATACAAAAATCATAAGCATATTTGGCAAAGTCAAGTTTATTGGCTTCAAATCCAAAAGTTTGACAAATTTGAAAAATTTGATTTGTATTTAAGCAATTGCTTGAAGCGATTTGTTTTGCTATTTTTAGTTTCGTATCATCAAAACCTTGTTTTTTTATTGAAGCTATTGCACTAGTAAAATCTCTTGGACTCATGCAAAATTTATTTGCACAACCGCTATAAGTAGGTTCATTATGACTACTCTGATTGGAAGTATTAGAGTGCTGATAGGATGTAGTTGTAGAAGTTTGTGTTACTTGATTACCATAAGGGTCATTAATATTCACATTCATATTAACTCCACCTAAATTAATATTGGCTCCAACATTTACTCCTTGATTTACAGATGCCGTTGTGGTTGTTGTTTGATTATACAAACCATTTTGACGAGGCGCTCCATAATGAACAACATAAATATTTTCAGGAATAACATTTCCTTGAATTACAGGGACCATAGAAAAAAAATCCATCTTCATCTTAGATTTATTATTTAAGTCTCTTTTAATTTTATAGGTAACATCTTGAAAAACTCCGTTGTAGTTAGCGATTCTTAGATTGTTTTTTGAAATCTCTAACAATGAATTGTCTTCAAATTGAATTTTAGCATTATAATATTGCTGATTCAAATCTTCAACACGAAGATTTGTTTGCGCAATGTCATTTTGCAATTCTCCATTTAATATTAATTTGAATTTATCTCCATTCTCAGAAAAAATGGTTAGATGTCCCACAGCAAAATTTTGGGAAAATGTTGAAAAATTTGCAACAAAAAAGGCAAGTAAAAAGTAGTTTTTAAATTTCATGTTTATTTTTTTGGCGTTATTATAATTTTAAATTATTTAGTAAATTAACTATTACAAATATAAAAAAATAAAATATTTAACCAAATTAATTTTTAATTTATTGCGTTTTTTTTTTACTTAAGTATAGAAAGATTTTTTTATTAATTAAAGGGAATAATAAAAATATTGAATTAGTAATTGTCTTGTTCTGAAATAGCGATACACAAAAATGGTTATTTTAATTATTTTTCACACAATAAAGGTCCCTTTTTTTTAAAAAACAGGACACCTTATTAAACAATTATTTATGAGTAAGAATAAAATCAAAACAGTTGGTAGGAATTTGTTAGTAAAAAAGAAAGGTTTTTCCCGGTACTTTTTTATTCTGAAGTACTATCCGGATTTTCTAAAATAGATTTCAAATAATCGCTAGGTGTAATTCCAGTTTCTTCTTTAAAAGCTATATAAAAGCTAGATCGAGAACTAAATCCAGCCAATTCCGCTATTCCATCAATTGTAATATTAGAATGAACGGATTCTTGAAGAAAAATCTTTGTTTGTTCTACTCTTAATTTCGTTTTTAATTTAGAAAACTTCGTGTTGAATATTGAATTGATACAATATAACACGTGATTTTGAGGTGCATTCAACTTTAGGGATATTTGGGCAATTGAAAAATCAGGATTTAAATAGGGTTTTTCATTGTCAAAATATTCTTTAATTCGATCGGATAATTTTAAAAAAGGATCCACTTCAAGTTCAGATAGCGGAGTAAACTTATTGTCTGATTTTGATGCATTACTCTTTAGTTTTTTAGTAGCCATTTTTGACTTTGGAATAGTGTTATTTGGCAATCCATATAAAATTTCTGGAAAAAAAAGTACTCCAAAAGCTAAAAAAACAAATGAAATTCCAGTGCTACTATTTATAATAATTACGATGTTTCTAAGATAACTTTCTTCAAAATATAGAAAATAATAACACAAAGCAACAAAATTAATTATAAGTAATGAAATAAGTGTTAACAATAGCGTTAGCCATCGAGTGATTAATAAATATTGTTTTCGAGGTGTGTTTTGAAATTTATTTTTCTTTTTAGTGAATTTTCTTAAAAGAATAAAAGAATAAATTACGTAGAGAGTTAATAAAAGTAATCTAATAGCAAAATTATATTCTGAATCAAAAAAGATATTGACTCTAATTTTTTTGACATTATCTATGTTGCTAATTATTATTTTTGCAACAGATTCTTTATAACTAAATGAAGAAAAATAATAGGGTAAAACACCAATTAAATGAATTAAAGCTGGGATGAAGTGTAGGAAATCTTTACGTTTAAGTCCTTGCCTATCTTTTAATGTTCCTCTTACATAAAAATATAAAAAAGGCCCCGCAAGTAAAAAGAATGGGGAAAAGTGATTGTAAAAAACAGCTAGCCAAAAAATGGATTTTCCATATACTGCAAAATAATGCACCAATCCGTAAATGGAAATTAGGCTAAAAAAAAGGCCGATAAAAGCAGGATTATTGTTTTGTTTCCAATTGTAAACAATTAAAATAAGTGCTAGTAATAAGAGAATTAAAGAAATATATAGTAACATTTTATGGAATTATTATTACAATCAACAAGGAACAAGGAACAAGGAACAAGGAACAAGTTAATTATTATTAACATACTTATTTGTCCAAAAATACTAAAAACTGGACAGATTGCAAATTTATTTTATGAATAAATTAATTAAATTAGTTTTGTAAAAATTCCAGTAAGCTAATTTCGGACCATCTTAAAAATACACTTTTTTAAAATGAATGTCAACTCTTATTTTGATTGTTGATTGTTGATTCTTTATTCTTAAAATTAATTCTCATGAAGTTTAAGTGAAAAGTTTGGTAGTAATTGTTTAAAATATATATTTAATAAATCCCAATAAATTAATAAAAAAATGAAAATCAATAAAGTATTGTTAATCTTTTATTTAGCACAATCGCAACAGCATAAAATTTGACTATTTCCACATCTGGGGACAATGAGTATAAGCGGTTCAATACTTACTGTAATGGGAACGGCAAATAATCTGGCTTCAATTATATAATTTAACTGCCTTTACTGACTCTGCTTCAATGCCGGTACATCCGGTAGCAACTCCAATTATTGATTATTTACTTCCAATGCTGGTTTTCGGAATTGTATTGAGCTATCGTTTGTTGAAAAAGAAAATAAAAACAATCAATTAGTTTTAACTGTAAAAATCAAAACCGCCCATTTTAGACTTAACCTGAAAGTTTAGAAAATTTATAATTGACTTTATTCTAACTTTATTCTAATAATTTTATATATTTAATTCCTTTATTATTATGTTAATTGAGTTTACTTTTTTTGGTAAAATAATACCGATTTAAGTAATCTAAAGATGTTTTTAGTCTTTTTATAAAAACAAAATACCTCTAATTGCTTTAGAGGTATTATTTATGACAGTTGTAAATACTGATTTAACTTCAAACCAGATGTTAGATTTTCTAGAATATTTTATTGAGGAAATGTCATCAAAAAACGGCTAAAATTTCTTTAGAAGTTTTCGGTACGACTTAGTAGCCTATCCAGATGAGGTGTCGAACAATTTGCTGGAAGATTTTGATATGTTTTTGGACTTTTTTGAAGATAAAAAAACCAAAGGTTACTGGTATGTCAGTTGGTGATATTGATTTAACTTCAAATCAAATGGTGGATTTTCTAGAATTTTTTATTAAGGAAATTTCAAAAAAATTAGCAATTAAGGTATATAATTATTGTTTTTAAGCCAATTTTCACAATCATTCGTCCAGTTCTTGCTAGTGTCTTTAATCCCTAAGCCGAATCCGTGACCGCCTTTTTCGTAAAGGTGCATTTCAGCTTGAATCTTCCTGTTTTTTAAAGCAAGGTAATAGTTTATGCTGTTTTCAACTGGCACCGATTTATCGTCGGATGCGTGAACAATAAAAGTTGGAGGAGTTGTTGAATTTACATGAAGTTCACTAGAAAATTTATTTATTAATTCTTGTGATGGATTTAATCCTAATAATTTTTCCCTAGAACCTTTATTTGTGATTTCAGAATCCATTGATATTACAGGATATATAAGTATTGCAAAATTAGGTTGTGGGCTAGTTTTATCTATACTTTCATACGTTTTTTCTTCATAACAAGTTGATAGCGTTGCGACAAGATGACCACCCGCAGAAAAACCAATTACACCAATTTTGTTACTGTCAAGATTCCATTTTTTGGCATTTCTTCGAACCGTTCGAACCGCTTCTTGAGCATCTTGTAGAGGGCCTATAGTTTTATCTTTCATTATTTCATCACTTGGTATTCTGTATTTCAATACAAACGCAGTAATTCCTAATGAATTAAACCATTTTGCAATTTTTGTCCCCTCTTTATTCATTGATAAATGAGAATATCCCCCACCCGGAAATAGTATTACTGAGGTCCCATTTGCGCTAGTTTCATTTGGAGTATAAATGGTAATTGTAGGTATTTTTACATTACTCGTACTCAGCAGTTCATTTTCGCTATAAATTTCATTTTCTTCATAACTAACTGAAAGAATTTCACCTGGAATTTTTTCTTCCCAAAGTGCAATAGTTTTATTTTGCGCTAGAACATTTAAATTGGGTCCTATTAATAATACTATTATGATTAAGTAAAGTTTTTTGATTTGGATTTTCATTTGTTTGAATATATATGTTTAAGCAATAGTAGTTATTTTTTTCTATTCTGAAAAGTCTTTATTTTAAAGAATACTATTTTTAATTAAAATTTCAGATTAAATTATTTTCAAATTATTTGTAAAGTTAATATTAAAAAGTATATTTGTGCAATCGATTACATGGAATCAAATTAAAAATGATATAAATTACTCATTATTAATATTTTTTTCGGAATTTTATTGATATATAATGTAAATTTCGAATAATACCAATTCTTTATTAATGTCAGAAACAAAAAATTCAATCGGAAATTATAGATGGACCATTTGCGGTTTACTCTTTTTTGCTACAACAGTTAATTATTTAGACCGTCAAGTACTGAGTCTTTTAGCACCAAGTTTGTCAAAAGAATTCAATTGGTCTAATAGTGATTATGCGAATATCACCGCGGTATTTCAGTTTATTTACGCTATTTCGATGCTTTTTGCTGGAAGAATAATTGATAAATTAGGAACCAAAAAAGGATATGTTTTAGCAATTACAGTATGGTCATTAGGAGCCATTATGCATGCTTATTCATTGCCGGTTGGAACGGCATTTTCAACATTTATGGTTTGGATTGGAGTAGGAGCAGTACCAATTTCAATTGCAGGGTTTATGTTATCACGAGCAGTTTTAGGTTTCGGAGAATCTGGAAACTTCCCTGCAGCAATTAAAGCTATAGCCGAATATTTTCCTAAAAAAGAACGTTCTTTTGCAACTGGAATCTTTAATTCTGGTTCTAATGTTGGAGCAATTTTAGCGCCTTTGACAGTACCTATTATTGCTTTAAATTATGGTTGGGAATTTGCATTTATCTTAGTTGGAGCCATAGGTTTTCTTTGGGTTGTTTTTTGGTTTATATTCTATGAAATTCCATCCAAACAAAAAAGATTGTCAAAAGCAGAATACGATTATATTCACGATGACGAACCAGTCATAGTTGAAAATAGTGAAGCTCCCAAAGAAGAAAAAGTAGCTTGGTTTAAATTATTAGGATACAAACAAACATGGGCTTTTGTATTTGGAAAATTTATGACCGATGGAATTTGGTGGTTCTTTTTGTTTTGGTTGCCAAAATATCTTGAAGCACAATTTGATATGAAAGGAACCGATATTGTTCTTCCATTGGCGGTTTTGTATAGTATGACCATGGTTGGAAGTATTGGTGGTGGTTGGTTTCCAATGTATTTCATCAACAAAGGTTACAATCCTTATGAAGGAAGAATGAAAGCCATGCTTTTAATTGCATTATTTCCTCTAGTGGTTTTATTAGCGCAACCTTTAGGATACATTAGTTTTTGGATTCCAGTACTTTTAATTGGAATAGGAGCATCAGCACATCAGGCGTGGTCGGCTAATATTTTTACAACAGTTTCGGATATGTTTCCTAAAAAAGCCATTGGTTCCATCATTGGAATTGGCGGAATGGCTGGTGGACTAGGCGGTGTTTTAGTTTCTAAATTAGGGGGCTATCTATTCGATTATTACGATGGTTTAGGACATATTCAAACAGGGTATACAATCATGTTTGTTATTTGTGCTGTAGCCTATTTGATAGCTTGGTCAGTAATGAAAGCACTTGTTCCGAAATATAGCCCAATTACTGATTTGTAATAATTGAATACTATAATATAAATACTTAAATGACAAACTTTTCATTCAGATACGCTTCAAATCCCAACGATGTTAAAAAATACGGAACGGACGAATTAAGGGAACAATTTTTAATTGAAAGCCTTTTCGTTGCCAATGAAATTCAATTGACTTACTCTATGTATGATCGATTTATTGTCGGTGGAATTATGCCAGTTGAAAAAAGTTTGATTTTGGAAACAATTCCGTATTTGAAATCAGATAATTTTCTAGACAGACGAGAATTAGGAATTATAAACGTTGGTGGTAACGGAATAGTTACCGTTGATGGAGTAGCATATAATTTACAGAAAAAAGAAGCTTTGTATGTAGGTCAGGGTTGTAAAGAAGTTATTTTTTCTAGTTTTAATGGTGAACAACCTTTGTTCTATATAAATTCAGCTCCTGCTCATCGAAAATTTCCAACCAAAAAAGTAGGAATTGAAGAAGCCGAAGTTATTCAATTAGGAGACGAAAAAACTGCTAATAGAAGGGTTTTGAACAAACTTATTGTAAACAGTATTGTAGAAACGTGTCAGTTGCAAATGGGACTTACAGAATTGTTGCCCGGAAATGTCTGGAATACGATGCCTTCCCATACACACAACAGGCGAATGGAAGCGTATTTCTATTTTGATTTAGAAGCGCCACAAACAATCTGTCATTTTATGGGAGAACCTCAAAACACAAGACATATTTTTATACAAAATAATCAAGCGGTTTTATCTCCTGAATGGTCAATTCACTCTGGAGCTGGAACTTCAAATTATTCATTTGTATGGGGAATGGCAGGAGAAAACTTAGATTATGGAGATATGGATGTTGTGGCACCTAATGAATTAAGATAATAAAATGAATTTATTTAATTTAAAAGGAAAAAGAGCGCTGATAACCGGAGGAACTCATGGTTTAGGATTAGCGATGGCGGAAGGTTTGGCTATTGCGGGTGCTGAACTTGTAATAACAGGAACCACGCCTTCTAAAATGGACGAAGCGCTTGAGTATTATAGAAGCAAAGGATATACCGTTTCAGGATATTTATTTGATGTAACCGACGAAACAGCAGCAGCAGAAAATATTGAATTAATTTCGAAAGAGTTAGGCGATATTCACATATTAATTAATAATGCTGGGATTATCAAAAGAGAATTAGCCATCACAATGCCCATTTCTGATTTTAGAAAAGTGATAGATGTAGATTTGGTAGGTCCTTTTATAATGTCACAATTAGTTGCAAAGCAAATGATTGAAAGGCAAGAGGGCAAAATAATAAACATTTGTTCTATGATGAGTGAATTAGGACGAAATAGTGTTTCGGCTTATGCTGCTGCAAAAGGTGGACTGAAAATGTTGACACGTAATTTAGCAACAGAATGGGCTAAACACAATATTCAGGTTAACGGAATTGGCCCTGGCTATTTTGCAACCACGCAAACAGAGCCTATTCGAGTAGATGGTCATCCGTTTAATGAGTTTATTATTAATAGAACGCCGGCTGCGCGTTGGGGAAATCCAGAAGATTTAGCTGGAACAGCAGTCTTTTTGGCCTCAAAAGCAAGCGATTTTGTTAATGGGCAAATTGTATATGTTGATGGTGGAATATTAGCCACTATCGGAAAGCCATCAAATGAAAATTAATAGATAAGAAATTCAGAATGAGTACAAAATTTATAAATGACAATTTTTTATTAGAAAATAAATACGCCGAAGAATTATACCATAATTATTCTAAGAATCAGCCTATTATAGATTATCACAATCATTTGTCACCGCAGTTTATTGCGGAAGATAAAATATTCGATAATATCACTCAAGTTTGGATAAACGGAGATCATTATAAATGGCGCGCGATGCGTACTTTGGGGATCAACGAGCAATTTATTACTGGAAATGGTTCGGATAAAGATAAATTTATGAATTGGGCAAAAACGGTTCCGTATACCATGCGTAATCCTTTGTACCATTGGACGCATTTAGAATTGGCTCGTTATTTTGATATTTATGATTTATTAAACGAAAAATCAGCTGAAAAAATCTATGATGAGGCTTCTGCCAAAATAAATTCGGCAGAATACAGCACTCGAAATTTACTTAGAAAAGTAAATGCGGAGTTTGTTTGCACAACTGAAGATCCAATCGATTCTTTAGAATTTCACCAACAATTATCCAAAAATCCATTTGAAACTAAAGTAAGTACTGCTTTTAGACCAGACAAAGCAATTTTAATTTCGAATGAGGGATACAATTCTTATATCGATACTTTAGGGCAAGTTGCAGGAGTTTCAATTAATACATATGCAGATTTGTGTTCGGCATTGCGAAATAGAATTGACTATTTTGATAAAAACGGATGCAAACTTTGTGACCACGGTTTAGACCAAGTTTATTTTGAAAGCTATACCGAAAGCGAAGTGAATGCCATTTTCAAAAAGAAAAGAGAAAACGCAGCACTTACAAATGAAGAAGCTTTGAAATTTCAAAGTGCCATTTTATTCTTTTTATTTGATACCTATCATGAATTTGGTTGGGTTCAACAACTTCATTTAGGTGCTTTGAGAAATAATAATGCACGCATGCACCGTATTTTAGGACCCGATACAGGATGGGATTCCATTGGAGATTATCCGCAAGCTCAAAAATTATCTGGCTTTTTAAATGCTTTAGATAGTAAAGATAAATTGGCTAAAACAATTATTTATAATCTGAATCCTGCTGACAATGAAGTTATGGCAACAATGATTGGAAATTTCAATGATGGAAGCGTGAAAGGGAAAGTGCAATTCGGTTCTGGATGGTGGTTTTTGGACCAAAAAGACGGAATGACAAAGCAATTAAACGCCCTTTCAAACATGGGTTTAATCAGTTGTTTTATAGGAATGTTGACCGATTCAAGAAGCTTTTTGTCCTTCCCAAGACACGAATATTTCAGACGTATTCTTTGTAATCTTTTAGGAGATGAAATCAAAAGAGGCGAATTGCCAAATGATATGGAATGGATTGGTAAAATGGTTTCAGATATTAGTTATAATAATGCTAAAGAATATTTTAATTTTTAATAATAATTTTTTGTAAAACAAACAACAACTATAATAATTAAAAACATGTCAAAAAAAGTAGTAACATTTGGTGAGATAATGTTAAGATTAGCACCACAAGGATTTTTAAGATTTTCACAAGCAGACAATTTTGATGTTGTTTACGGAGGAGGCGAATCGAATGTAGCAGTTTCATTAGCAAATTACGGAATTCCAGTTGATTTTGTAACACGTTTACCAAAAAATGATATTGGAGAATGTGCCATGATGGAAATGCGTAAAAGAGGCGTGGGTGTCGATAAAATTGTTTGGGGTGGAGACCGTTTAGGAATTTACTTTTTAGAAACTGGAGCGGTATCAAGAGGAAGCAAAGTTGTTTACGATAGATCACATTCTTCTATGTCGGATATTCAACCAGGAATGGTGAATTGGGAAGAAGTTTTTCAAGGAGTTGAGTGGTTTCACTGGACTGGAATTACACCAGCAATCTCACAAAGTTCTGCCGATGCTTGTCTAGAAGCGGTTAAAGTCGCTAGCAAATTAGGGATTACTATATCAACGGATTTAAATTACCGCGCCAAACTTTGGAAATATGGAGGCGACCGTGAGGCAATTATGACCGAATTAACATCCTACTGTGATGTGATTTTAGGAAATGAAGAAGATGCCGAAATGCACTTTGGCATCAAACCCGAAGGAGCAGCGGTTCAAACACACGGGCATGATGTTAAAGCAGAAGCTTTCTTGTCTGTTTGTCAACAAATGATGAAAAAATTCCCAAGAGCCAAAAAAGTAATCACTACTTTAAGAGGTTCAATTTCTGCTTCTCATAATACTTGGGCAGGAGTCTTATACGATGGAAAAGAAATGCTACAAACCCGTCAATACCAAATTACAGATATCGTTGACAGAGTAGGTGGTGGAGATTCGTTCATGGGAGGCTTGATCTACGGATTATTAACCTATCCTGATAACGACCAAAACGCACTAGATTTTGCAGTTGCCGCATCATGTTTAAAACACACAATTAAAGGAGATGCCAATTTAGTTACGGTTGATGAAGTGAATAAATTAATGGGAGGCGATGCTTCTGGTAGAGTTGCAAGATAAGTAAGAAATTATGATAATAGATTCCTTAAATAATGCATCAAAATATTATAGTTTGCATCCTTCCTTTGCGATAGCATTTGCGTTTTTACACCAAAATGATTTAGCAAATCTAGCTGAAGGCGTTTCAGAAACTCCAGAAGGCTTGAAGTTAATTGTCAATACAGCCAATGGAAAAACAGAGGAAGTAAGTCTTTCTAAGTTTGAATGCCACGATAAAAATATCGACATCCAAGTTTGTGTAAAAGGATTGGAAACCTACGGTTGGAAACCAAGAGAAAAATGCGTAACGCCAAACGGAGAATACAATCCAGAGAAAGATGTTCGTTTTTTTAGCGATGCACCCGACACTTTTTTTCAATTAACAGACCGACAATTTGCCATTTTTTATCCAGAAGATGTGCATGCTCCAATGATTGGCGAAGGCGAAATTAAAAAAGTAGTAATTAAAGTTAAAATATAAAGCATGAGCACGATTCAAAAAGTATCCGACGCCATTGTACAACAAGGAATGCTTCCGTTGTATTTCAATGCGGATGAAACGGTAACAATAGAAGTTTTAAGAGCCATTTACAGAGCAGGAATTAAAGCGGTGGAATATACAAGTCGTGGAGAAACAGCTTTATCAAACTTCACGAAAATGGTAGAAGTGAGAAATGCTGAAATGCCTGATTTATTATTGGGAATAGGAACTATAAAAAACTTGCAACAAGCCGAAGAATATTTTGCAGTTGGAGCCGATTTTTTCATCAGTCCTGGATTTGTTCCTGAAGTGGCGACATTTTTAAAAAGCAAAGGAATTTTATACAGCCCAGGTTGTATGACGCCAACAGAAATTATTGCAGCTGAAAATGCTGGGATACATTTCATCAAATTGTTTCCAGGAAACATGCTAGGACCTGACTTTTTAAGTGGAATTAAAGATATTTTCCCAAAATTACTGTTCATGCCAACAGGCGGAGTAGATACCACCAGAGGAAATATCGAAGGTTGGTTCAAAGCAGGTGTTTCGGCAGTGGGAATGGGAAGCAAATTAATCAGCAAACAATTAATGGCTGACAAAGATTACGCAACTATCGAATCAGAAACAAAATTGGTTTTGAGCTTAATTCAAACCATAAAATAATACTCCAATAGATTTATTGAAAAATAGATAGGATTACGAGAAAGATGAAAAAATTAAACAGAATAAATACAGGATTAGAAAAATTGCAGCCTATTAAAGTGTTGCAATTTGGTGAAGGTAATTTCCTAAGAGCTTTCGTTGACTATGCTTTTCAAAGACTAAACAAAGAAGTTGATTTCAATGCTGGAATTGTAATGGTTCAACCCCTGAAAGACGGTATGGTAAACATGATAAACGACCAAGATGGTTTGTATACTTTGTTTATGAACGGAATCAAAAAAGGCGAAAAAATTCAGGATATTGAGTTGATTACTAATATTGTAAAAGCTGTAAATCCATATACTGATTTTGCAGATTATCTAGCGTTAGCCAATGAAGAGGAACTTCAATTTATTGTTTCAAATACCACTGAAGCGGGAATTGAATTTATTGAAAGTGATACTCCAGATATGCAACCACCGGTTTCATTTCCCGCAAAGTTGACTGTTTTATTACTTGAAAGATTCAAATATTTCAATGGAGATGCTTCTAAAGGATTGACTATAATCCCTTGTGAATTGATTGATTATAACTCGGAAACTTTAAAAAAGTGTATTTTGCAATATTGCGATTTATGGAAATTAGGAGCCGAATTTAAAACATGGGTCTCAGACGCTTGTACTTATCACAGTACTTTGGTTGACAGAATTGTTCCTGGATATCCACGAGCTGAAATTGAAGAATACAATAACAAATTAGAGTATCAAGATAATTTAATTGTTGCTGCTGAACCATTTTTTCTTTGGGCAATTGAAGGCGGAGATGCATTAATACAAAAGTTACCTTTTCATAAAACGAATTTGAATGTGAAGATTGTTGACGATATTCGACCTTTTAAAATGATAAAAGTTCGTATTTTAAACGGTGCGCATACAGCAATGGTTCCCTTTTCACTTTTGTACGGTAACAAATTAGTAATGGAAACAGTTAACGGAAGTTTTACTGGAAAATTCGTAAACAGTATTATTAGTGAAATTAGCGGCACTCTTGATATGGACAAAAATGAAATTCTTGCCTATACTGAAGAGGTAATGGATCGATTCAAAAATCCATTTATCAAACATGCATTGGCTGACATTGCTTTAAATTCTATCTCAAAATTCAAAGTAAGAGTGTTGCCTAGTTTATTGCAATATTACAATGCCAATAAAAAATTGCCTACTAATTTGACTTTTTCATTGGCTTGTTTAATCCAATTCTACAAAGGAACTTGGAATAACGAAACATTACCTGTAAAAGATTCTCCAGAGATTGTTGAAGCATTCAATACCGCTTGGCAAATAGGAGATTTTGATTTGGTTGCAACCAAAATTTTAGCTAATATTGAATTCTGGGGTGAAGATTTAACCAAAATAAATGGATTGTCTGAAGCTGTAGTTTTAGCTTTAAATGAAATTGAAACCAATGGAATCGAGCAAGGATTTACCAATTTTAGCCAACAATATTAAATAGAGTACAATGCAAAAGAAATTAATAAAAGTAAATCCAGCAGATAACGTAATTGTTGCTTTAACCGATTTGGTACAAAACGAACAAATTATGTTTGAAGGAACTACCGTCTCGCCAACAACAGATGTTAAAGCAAAACATAAAATAGCAGAGAATGATTTTGTAATTGGTGATGCTATTATAATGTATGGCGTTTTGGTAGGAAAAGCTGCAAAACCAGTAAAAAAAGGAGAAGTAATTACCACCGAAAATGTAAAACATCAAAGTGAAAAAGTTTTTGGAAAAAACGGAAATTTAGGTTGGACTCCACCAAATGTAGATCGTTGGAAAGACAAAACGTTCAACGGTTACCACCGAACTGATGGACAAGTTGGGACCAAAAACGTATGGTTATTTTTTCCATTGGTATTTTGTGAAAACAAAAATATCGAAAAACTTAAAGAAATTTTCGAAAACGAATTGCTACCAAAAAAAGAAGTTTCTTATAAAAATTTGTTACGCTCTTTAATTGAAGAAAAAAGCGTAGAAGAAGTTTCAGATAAACAGTCAAATGAAAATCTTTTAGATAATATTGAAGTAAAATTCATCAATCATCAAGGTGGTTGTGGTGGGATTCGACAAGATTCGGAATTGTTGGCAAAACTGCTTGCAGGATATGTGAACAATCCAAATGTTGCAGGTGCAACTGTCTTAAGTTTGGGCTGTCAAAATTTGCAAATAGATATTTTTAAAAAGGCATTGAATGAAATGAGTCCGAATAGTGATAAAGAAATTTTAATCTATGAGCAACAACAAATTGGAACTACCGATAAAATGTTTCAAATGGTGATTAAAGATTCTTATGAAGCCATTAAAAGAGCTAACAAAATTGAACGTAAACCAGCTCCTCTTTCAAAACTGAGTATTGGTTTGGAATGTGGCGGGTCCGACGGATTTTCAGGAATTTCTGCTAATCCAGCATTAGGAATTGTTTCAGATATTTTTGCAGCTTTGGGAGGGAAAACCATTTTGGCAGAGTTTCCAGAATTATGTGGCGTTGAGCAAGAATTGATGAACCGATGTGTGGACGAAGAAAAAGCTGATAAGTTTTTAACTTTGATGAAAGCTTTTGAAAAATCAGTGGTTGATGCAGGTTCAGGGTTTGATATGAACCCATCTCCAGGAAACATCAAAGACGGATTAATTACAGATGCGATGAAATCTGCTGGCGCAGCTAAAAAAGGGGGAACTTCACCTATAGTAGATGTTTTAGATTACGGCGAATATGTTTCAAAACCAGGTTTAAATCTTCTAAATACGCCAGGAAATGATGCCGAATGTACCACAGGATTGGTTGGATCTGGAGCAACAGTTGTTTTATTCACCACAGGTTTAGGAAATCCGATGGGAAATCCGATTACACCTGTTGTGAAAATTTCTTCGAACACGGCATTAATTAATAGAATGTCTGATATTATTGATGTAAATGCTGGAACTGTAATTACTGGTGAAAAAACTATTACCGAAGTTGGAGCAGAAATCGTAGATTACATTATAGAATTGGCGAGCGGAAACTTGGAAACAAAAGCAGATCAGTTGAAACAAGATGTATTTATTCCATGGAAAAGAGGCGTTTCATTATAATTGTAAAATTTTAGTACAACACTTTTCTAAATCCATAGCATAAAATAATCATTTTAATAAGTGAATTATGAAAAGTGTTTTTTTGTTTTTACTCTTTTTTTTAAATCTTTTTGAACTCCAAGCTCAAATTGACACTTCATATACTGTTTTTAGTAATTATAGCAAGGAAATTAAAAAATTTCCATTTATTGAAATTAAAAAGGAAAATAAACAAAAGAATTTTAATAGTTCTTATGATTTAGTTTATAATACAATCGAATCTAGGGAGTTGCATTTAGATGCCTATTATAAAAAAGGAAAAAAACCGCAACCTGGCGTAATATTAATTCACGGAGGAGGTTGGAAGTCGGGGAATAAATCTCAATTGAAAATTTTTGCTCAGGAAATCGCATCTAAAGGGTATTCTTGTTTCGCAGTTGAATACCGATTATCTCCCGAAGCCAAATATCCCGCTGCTATATTTGATATCAAAAATGCTATTAAATTCATAAAACGGAATTCCAAAAAATTTAATGTTAATCCCAATAAAGTTGCCGTTTTAGGATGTTCGTCAGGGGGTCAAATGGCTGCTTTAATCGGAACTACAAATAACAATCTTGAATTTGAAGAACTTACTGGAGTCAATCAAAATGCAAGTGTTCAAGCAATTATTAATCTTGATGGAATTCTAGCGTTCAAGCACCCAGAATCTGAAGAAGGTAAAGTAGCCAGTTTGTGGTTGGGGGGAACTTACGAAGAAAAACCAGATGTTTGGAATCAAGCTTCTGCATTAACTCATGTTAGCGCTTCAACCCCACCCATATTGTTTATTAATAGCGACATGACCCGATTTCATGCGGGTAGAACAGATATGATTGCGAAATTGAACACCTACACTATTTATTGTGAAGTTAAAAACATTCCAAATTCCCCTCATTCTTTTTGGTTTTTTAATCCTTGGTTTGAACCAATGTTAAAGTATACAGTGGAATTTCTCGATAAAATATTTAAAAATAAATAACGTATAAATTATGAAAACAGTTAAACTTATTTCAGCATTATTCTTAATTTCTCAAATTGGAATTTCCCAAGAAAAAAAGGGTATATCGGTTTCAAAAGCACATGCTGAAATATCGGTAAAACAAGATGGAAAGTGGGAAGGGCATAAATATATTGGTGGTAATTTTAAGAATGTACAAAGTCTAAAATTGGCAAAAGAACATACCGATCATTCCTTTGACATTCGTTTTGAAGGACCAGGTTTTGAAAACAAACACATTGCGTATCGATTGTATCTCGATTGGCGAAATGCGATTGATTTATTTGGTAAATATTCAGATACTATTGTATTGCCAAAAATTGGATTAGATGGTTTCGATTCGTATCATGAAAAATGCGAATGGGGTTCCGACATTCTTAAAGTTGGAAAAGGAATGGGAATTGGTTCGATTGGTAGATTGGTGAATAATGAAGTCCTTCACTTTAATAGTGTGGATTCTACATTTGTGAAAATTGAAAATGCAAAAAAACAATCGCGTGTTTTTGTTGATTATTTTGGTTGGAATACTGCCAATGAAAAAATTGATTTAAAGTCAAAACTAGCGGTTTTTTCTGATGAATATTATGTGAAACATACTATTATAACATCAAAAAGTACTCAAGGAATTTGTACAGGAATTGTAAAACTGAAAAATTTAGAATTAATTAAAGTAGAAAGCACCAACAAAAAATGGGCGTACATTGCTACTTATGGAGCGCAATCTATGTTTTCAGACAATCTAGGAATGGCAATTTTCTATGAAATTGCGTCAGTTGAAAATGTAACAGAAAGCGTAGATGATCATTTATTAGTTTTCAAACCATCCATTGAACCAATATCGTTTTACTTTTTAGGCGCTTGGGAAAAAGAAAAAGCTGGATTCAAAACCAAAGAGGAATTTATTGCTTATTTGAATCAAAAGCTAAAGGTTTTAAATAAAACAAACAAACTTTAGTTCGGATGTATAATTACTCTAAAATTATTTTTCATTTTTTTTGTCTGTTGCTACTTTTCAGTGTTTCTGGAAGTGCGCAAAATCAGACCCAAATTTTGGGGCTAAAAAGCGAAAATTCTATTGCAGACACTCTAAAATGGTCGGAAAGAATGGCACTTTCAATTATGAAACGCCATCCAAAAGCGTGGCAAATTGATAATAATGAAAAACCTAAGTGGGAATACAAGCCTAGTTTTATGTTGCTTTCTATTCAAAAATTATACAATCAAACGAATAAAAGCAAGTATAATGACTACATAAAAGAATATGCAGATACCTTTATCGACAGTTCAGGTTCCATTTCACACTATGAGTTAAAAGACTATAATTTAGATTTAGTTAATCCTGGAAAGTTACTATTCGACCTCTATAAAGATACTCAGGACAGTCGCTATTTGAAAGCAA
The DNA here is from genome assembly GCA_044373885.1 of Flavobacterium sp. GTDB lineage: Bacteria > Bacteroidota > Bacteroidia > Flavobacteriales > Flavobacteriaceae > Flavobacterium. The sequence goes on from JBIPNF010000006.1 coordinate 27,141, forward strand.
TGCAGCTTTTGAAAAAACAAATTGAAGGGCAACCCAGAACAACATCAGGTGGTTTTTGGCATAAAAAAATATATCCAAACCAAATGTGGTTGGACGGATTGTATATGGAATCGCCTTTTTATACGCGGTATACTATTACATTTGAAGAAGGAAAAGGACTCAATGACATTGCAAATCAGTTTGAATTGATACACGAACATTCATTTGATAAAAAAACAGGTCTGCCTTATCATGCTTGGGACGAAAGCAAATCAATTGGTTGGGCAAACAAAGAAACGGGTACTTCGCCTACCATTTGGTCAAGATCCGTAGGTTGGTACACGATGGCTTTAGTAGATGTTTTGGACTATTTTCCAAAAGACCATCCAAAATACAACGAATTGGTTTCTTATTTGAATGAAGTTGCCATTGCGATTGCCAAAAAGCAAGACCCATCGGGATTGTGGTTTCAGGTTGCAGATGCAGGAACTAAAGAAGGTAATTTTTTGGAAACCTCAAGTTCTTCTATGTTTGCCTATGCTTTTGCAAAAGGCGTTAACAAAGGATATTTGTCAAAAAAATATAAAAAATTGGCCAATAAGGTATTTACTGGAGTTGTAAAAGATTTTATAAAAGTGGATCAAAATGGGGAAGTCCATTTGGAACAAATTAGTTTTAGTGCAGGCTTAGGAGGAACGCCTTTTCGAGATGGTTCCTATAAACAATATACCGATGGCAAGAAATCAGTAGATAATTCCATTGGAGTTGGCGCTTTTATTTTGGCCGCAATTGAATTGAATAAATAAACAATAAAAAATAATTCTATGAAAAACACTATTAAATATTCCGTAGTTGTTGCGTTTTTACTATTGCATTTTTTCGCTACTGCAAATAGCAATCAGATGCAACCACAACAACAAAATACAATTTCACTTCCAATAAATGACACGTTAAAATGGTCAGAAAGAATGGCGTTGTCTATAATGAAAAGGCATCCGCAGGCTTATCAAATTGACGAGAAAACATCCCCAAAATGGGATTACGTGCATGGACTAGTGCTAACGTCCTTTGAAAAATTATATAAAAAAACAGCGAAGAAACACTACTACGACTACATCAAAAATTATGCAGATGCGTTAATTGATGAAAACGGAACTATAAAAACGTACCAATTTGACGATTATAATATCGATATGATTACTGCTGGTAGAATTTTATTTAATCTTTACGAAACCACAAAAGAACCCAGGTATTTGGAAGCCATGAAGCTATTGAGAAAGCAATTAGCAGAGCAACCGCGAACTAAAGAAGGTGGTTTTTGGCATAAAAACCGATATCCAAATCAAATGTGGTTGGATGGATTGTACATGGGTTCGCCTTATTATGCGCAATATACTTCAGTATTTGAAGGAGGCAAACAACTAGATGATGTGGCAAAACAGTTCGAGTTAATGCAACGAAATGCTACCGATAAAAAAACAGGACTGTTATACCATGCTTGGGATGAAAGTAAATTGATGCCTTGGGCCAATAAAGAAAAAGGAACTTCACCTAACTTTTGGTCCCGTTCTATTGGGTGGTACGCTATGGCGTTGGTGGATGTTTTGGATTATTTCCCGAAAAATCACCCAAAGCAAATAGAATTAGTTTGTTATCTTAATGACATAGCTAAAGCGCTTTCAAAATCCCAAGATGCCTCGGGATTGTGGTATCAAGTTACGGATAAAGGCGGTAAAGAAGGAAATTATTTAGAATCTTCGGGGAGTTCTATGTTTGTGTATGCATTGGCAAAAGGCGTAAACAAAGGGTATTTGCCTAAAAAATATAAAGCGGTTGCGAATAAAGCTTTCGATGGATTAACAACGCAGTTGATAAAATTTGAAGCTGACGGTGAAATTACCATTACACAAGCATGTGCTGTTGCTGGACTTGGAGGAAAACCATATAGAGATGGGTCTTACGACTATTACGTGAAGGAAAGAAAAAAAGACAATGATCCAAAAGCCACAGGAGCATTTATTTTGGCTGCGTTGGAGTTGAACAGATAAAACAATAGCGATTTTAAAGATGAGGTATTTCAAAAAAATAGTTTGGGTTCTTGTATTTTCTTGCCATTTTCTGTATTCGCAAGTGGAAAAAAAACCTTTGGATGATTTTTATAGTGTAGTCGCGCAAGATGGAACTGGAGATTTCAGTTCAATTCAGGAAGCTGTAAATGCATCAAAATCATTTCCGTACAAACGAAAAACGATCTTGATAAAAAATGGAATTTACCATGAAAAGGTGAAAATTCACGAATGGAATACCAATCTTTCTCTAATCGGAGAAAGCAAAGAAAACACCATAATTACCTATGACGATTATTTCAGCAAAATCAATCTGGGTATCAACAGCACTTTTTACACGTATACTTTATTGGTGGAAGGTGATGGTTTTATGGCTCAAAATCTAACTGTGAAAAATGCTTCAGGTGAAGTAGGGCAGGCAATAGCTTTAGCTTTAAATGCCGATAATATCATTATTAATAATTGCGCAATTCTTGGCAATCAAGATACTTTGTACGTTACAGGAAAAAACAACAAACAATATTTATCCAATTGTTATATCGAGGGAACCACGGATTTTATTTTTGGTGCCGCAACCGTTTTATTTGAAAATTGCACCATTAGGAGTCTTAAAAATTCTTTTATTACCGCCGCTTCTTCACCAGAAGGAGTTGAATATGGATTGGTTTTCAAGAAGTGTAAATTGACCGCTTCCGCAAATGTCGATTCGGTGTATTTAGGACGTCCTTGGAGAATTCATGCGAAAACCGTTTTCATTGCTTGCGAAATGGGGAAACACATAAAACCACAAGGTTGGGATAATTGGTCGAAACCCGAGGCGGAAAGCAATTCGTATTTCGCTGAATTCAATTGCAATGGGGAAGGCGCAAAAACAGATAAAAGAGTTTCTTGGTCGCACCAATTAAAAAAAGTAGAGGCTAAAAAATATAACATTGAAACTATTTTCGGAGCAGAATTTGCGAAAACGATTAAAGAAATAACAATAAATTAATATCATGAACATGAAAAAAATAGGGCTTTTACTTCTTTTAATTTCCTTGAATGGATTTTCTCAAAAAACAACTATTTATTCCATTGGAGATTCCACTATGGCAACCAAAGTAAACCCTGATACCAATCCAGAATTCGGCTGGTGTCAAGTGCTGCCTTCTTTTTTTAAGCCCGATGTTGTTATTGATAATAGAGCGGTAAACGGACGCAGTACCAAAAGTTTTATCGCTGAAAAAAAATGGGAAGCCGTTTATAAAGTCCTAAAACCAGGCGATTATGTTTTTATTCAATTTGGTCATAATGATGGCAAAACAACCGATTCGTTACGATATACAAATCCCCATACGGCCTACCGGTACAATTTAATTCAGTTTGTAAAAGAAGCGAGAGAAAAAGGAGCGATTCCTATTTTGTTTTCGCCTATTGCCAGAAGGAATTTTAATGAGCAAGGCGTATTGATTAGCAAACACGAAACGTATCCTATGGAAATGCGTTTGGTAGCACAAGAATACAACGTTCCCTTTATAGATATGGAATACCTCACAGAATCACTTGAAATTGCCTACGGACCTGAAAAATCCAAGCAATTGCATTTGCATTTTAAAGCGGGAGAAGTTCCGTATTATCCTGAAGGTAAAGACGATGACACCCATTTGTCTATAAAAGGAGCTACTGAAATTGCTAAAATTGCCGTTTCCCAACTAAAAGTATTGACCCACCCACAATGTCAAAATTTAATAAAAGCGATAAAATAATTTTTTTTTACAAGAACCGCTATTTAAACCCTCAATTCTTATTACGTGTTTTTATGGAATAGTTTTTATCGCTTTTCTTGAGATTCGTATGTGAATTATTTAAGCAATCGATTACAATTTTATTGAATTTTCTTTAATTTCATTTCATTTAATGTATTATTTGTTTAATATATTAATATAAATATGTTAAATAGTTGTATTAATAATAAAAATTAATTGTTTTTATTATGTGATGTGTTTTTATTAATTATTTATTATTATGTTTGTGTAATCGATTACAATTGATTCATCGTATTTTTTTTGATTAATCGTGATTGTCGAATTTCAATATTAGATTTCAAATTATTAATGCAAATACATAATTTTATGAACAACTTTACATTTAGTTTATTTCAAGGGAAGAGTAAAACAAGAGTTACTTTTTTTAGTTTGTTTTTTATTTTGTTATTGAATACCCAGGGGAGTTGGGGGCAGGATTATAAGCAAGGATTTGAGAATGGAATCGATTCTTGGGCTAACGGAAGTTCTACAACAAGTTTGGGTATTTCAGCTTTAAATCCAAGAACAGGTGTTAATTCTTATAAAGCATCAATGTCTTCAGCTGGTTCAGACCGATATGTAAAAAGAGCTACTACAATTACTTCAATCTCTTCAGGGACATATATCCATGTAGTTGGATGGATAAAGGCTACTAATACTGGCGCTACAGCAAGCTTTAGGATTAGCACTTCTTCTCCCCTTAATCACGTAAGTATTAGTAATTCGGTCTATTCTCGAATTTCTCATTCGTATGCTGTAACATCATCAACTACATCTTTTGATTTAAGATTAAATTTTACGAATACAAGTTTTGCAGAAACTATTTATCCTGATGATATTATTTTGTATACATCAGAAAGTTCTTCAATTGATTTAACTAGACCCACTTCAGTAACATCTTTAACAGGAACTACATCAGGATTGTCATGGTCAAATGGATCAGATATAGGTACGGGAGCTACTGGTGTGAAAGCAACACTTATTTTTAAGAGAACCGCAGGAACAGTTGGAGCTAATGATCTTTCTTTGAATGATCAGGGTGTATATTCTTTAACAGCAACGACAGGACCTAGCTTAGTCGGTAATTGGACTTTACAAAAAGAAAATGTTTTATCATCAGCAACATCCGATGCAATAGGTATTTTTACAAGTGGTGAAGAATATGCTATTGTTCATAGGGATTTAGCCTATAATTACTCTGCTCCAACTTATGTGGTAATCCCAAGTTCTTCACCTACTTCAACAACTTGGGATGGAACAGCTTGGTCAAACGGAACCCCAACTTCTTCACTAGATGCAATAATAGCAGGAGATTTTAATACTGCTGCAAATGGTGTATTTACAGCAAGAACACTAACAGTTAATGCTAATAAATCATTTACTATTAATAGCGATACTACCATTACAGTTGCCGGTGCAATTACCGATAATGGTAATTTAATTGTACAAAGTAATGGCAACTTAGTTCAAACAGATGTATCAGCAACCAATTCGGGGAGCATCATTGTAAATAGAAACAGTGCCAACATTCAATTGTATGATTATACTTTATGGAGTTCGCCGGTGGCAGGTCAAAAATTAAAAACATTTTCACCAGATACTCTTGATGCTCGTTTTTATACTTACAATTCGAGTACTAATTTATATAATGTAGTTCCAGCACCAGCAACTACAGATTTTGCTGCTGCAAACGGCTATTTAATCCGCGCTCCTAATACTTGGACTGCTGGTGCTACTGCAGCACCTTTCAGCGGTGCTTTTACAGGGGTTCCTAATAATGGAACCATCACACTTTCAGGGCTTACATCTGGAAATTATTATGCGGTTGGAAATCCGTATCCTTCAACTATTTCAGTTTCTAGTTTTTATTCTGCTAACCCAACTGCTGGTGCCTTGTATTTTTGGAGAAAAACAAATGGCGCTAGTGGATCAGCCTATGCATCAAGAAATTCTACAGGAGCAACAGCCTCTGGCGGTTATACGCCATCAACTGATATTGGTGTAGGACAAGGATTTATTGTTGTTCCAGGTGCATCAACTTTGAGTTATACCAATGCCATGAGAGCAACACCTAGTACAACTGCAACATTTTTAAGAACTACAGAATATAGAAGCCGTTTTTGGCTGAATCTAACGAACACTTCAGGGCTTTTTAGTCAAATGTTAGTAGGGTATATGGCTGAAGCAACTTCTGGTATAGATAATGCAATTGATGGAAAATATATCAATGATTCTCCAATTGCCTTAACTTCTTTAATTAATTCTGAAGAATATACTATACAAGGGCGTGCTTTGCCATTTTTAACTTCGGATAGTGTTCCGCTAGGGTTTAAAACGGATGTTGCCGGAAATTACAGCATTGCAATTGACCACTTAGATGGTTTGTTCAGCAGCGGTCAAGCCATTTACCTTAAAGATAACTTGTTGAATACAGTTACTGATTTAGGAGCAGGGAGTTATTCATTTGCTAGTGCAATAGGTACTTTTAATTCTAGATTTGAAATTGTTTATCAACGTGTGTTGGGGGGTGTTAATAATCTAGAATTTTCAAGTAATAGTGTTGTTGTTTATAATGACAATGGTGATATAAAAATCAATTCAGGAAGTACCATTATGGAGCAAGTTCGTGTGTATGATTTACAAGGACGTTTTTTGGTGGAGAAAAAACAAATCAATGCTAATGAAACTAAAATCTCGACAATGGCTGTAAACCAAGTATTGCTTTTAGAAATTACCGCAGCTAATGGTACTAAAGTTACTAAAAAAATAATTCAATAACACTAGATAAATAAAGTTAGAAATCATGAAAAAGAACACAAAAAAAATCATCGTATTTTGTTTAATCACTTTATCTAGTTTAAACAGTTTTGCGCAACCAGGTGTTGAAGATACAATTACCGGAAATCTTGAAGGTACTGACACTGCTCCAATAAACGATTATATTATCCCAATGATAGTATTGGGGATTGCGTTGAGTTTCTACATGTTTAAAAAGAAAAAAACAGCATAATATAAATTTTATTATAACGGAAAACCACGCAATGCGTGGTTTTTTTATTTAAGCGTAAATTTCGTAAAGTTGTTGGCCACGAATTACTCGAATGGTCATAAATTGTATAAATCGTTTTTCGATTATCGCTTCGTCTGTTATCTATTTGCTATTAATCTGTTAATCAGAGATAAGTTTTTAACCGCAAAGTGCATAAAAAAAAATTATAAACTTGATTTTCTAGAAGATGATTTTCGGATGTGTAATTCTGTTGTCAAGACTACTTTTTTCTCAATTTTAAAGTTCTCGGAATTGTTGATTTGTTCTAGAAATACTTTGGCTGCCATTTTGCCCATTTCTTTTGGACATTGGTCGATAGTAGAAATGGAAAGTTCCAGAAATTTAGTAAAAGGTTCGTTACCAAATCCAACCACGCAAAAATCTTTTGGAATACTAATTCCTTGCAGTTGAAGTTCTTGGATTGCTCCCAAAGCTGCAAAATCACTTGATGAAAAGATAGCATCAGGCGGGGTATCTAAACTTAGGAATTTTTTAGCGGCCAATCCTCCCGACTCAAGATTACTTTTAGTTTGATAAACATAGTCTTCATTGTATGCTAAACCATTATCTAAAAGAGCTTGTTTGTATCCGTTAAAACGATTTTGGAATATTTCTAAAGTTT
>JBIPNF010000259.1:0-3281 GCA_044373885.1 Flavobacterium sp.
TCCATTTAATTTTCCTGCTGCGTTAACTTTAGAAAATTTAATTGGACTTCAAGGTTACCCTACAGGAATGTTGAACAGAAAAACAGAATGGGCTTATCCAGAAACAAGCAATATTGCTCAAGCAGTAAATTTAACTTCTGGAGTGAATCCTAGAATTGGTTTGGCTTTAAATACGAGTTTGTCAGGAAATACAGTTACGGTTGAAGTTAAAGTTAAATTTGGACAAAATTTTTCAAATCTAAAATTAGTTGTTTATGCGCTTCAAGATAATTTAGTATACAATCAAACCAATTCTACAAGTTATTATGGTGGTGTAAATCCAATTGTAAATTTCGATTTTGATGATGTGCTCAGAGCCTTTTTAACAAATAGTATTCTCGGGGATGCAATTTCAGAATCTACAGGAATTAATGATATTTATACAAAAACATTTTCATACACAATTCCATCAAATTATGTTACAGCAAACATGCATTTTGCTGCTTTTGTTGTTGATCAGTCAGGTAATGCTTTAAATGCTAGAGACGCATCAAACAACGAAAGTCAATCTTTTGAGATTGAATAATCTTTCAAATAACGATTTTAAAAGAGGCTTTTCAGCCTCTTTTTTTATTATCAAAAATCATATTTCAGGATTAATACCTCAAAATACAATCCCAACTAAATTATATTTATTTGAACTTGCCATAAAAAGTAAAAAATGCCTTAATTTTACACTAAAATAGTTCAATTATGAATACCATAGACTGGAAAACGGTAAAAGAGTTCGAAGATATAACTTATAAAAAATGCAATGGAGTTGCCAGAATAGCCTTCAATCGACCCGATGTTAGAAATGCATTCCGACCAAAAACTACCTCTGAATTATACCAAGCATTTTACGATGCACAAGAAGATACCTCCATTGGTGTTGTTTTGCTTTCTGCTGAAGGTCCTTCGTCAAAAGATGCAATTTATTCATTTTGCAGCGGTGGTGATCAAAACGCGCGTGGACATCAAGGATATGTTGGCGATGACGGGCAACACCGTTTGAATATTTTGGAAGTACAGCGCCTCATACGGTTTATGCCAAAAGTAGTAATTGCAGTTGTTCCAGGTTGGGCAGTGGGTGGCGGTCACAGTTTGCACGTGGTTTGTGATTTGACTTTAGCGAGTAAAGAACACGCTATTTTCAAACAAACAGATGCCGATGTAACAAGTTTTGACGGCGGATATGGTTCTGCTTATTTAGCTAAAATGGTGGGGCAGAAAAAAGCACGTGAAATCTTCTTTTTAGGTAGAAATTATTCCGCTCAAGAAGCAATGGATATGGGAATGGTCAATGCCGTAATTCCTCATGATCAATTGGAAACTACTGCTTTTGAATGGGCACAGGAAATTCTTCAAAAATCACCAACATCCATAAAAATGCTAAAATTCGCTATGAATTTAACCGATGATGGAATGGTAGGACAACAAGTTTTTGCTGGTGAAGCCACTCGATTAGCCTATATGACTGAAGAAGCAAAAGAAGGACGAAATGCATTCCTTGAAAAACGCAAACCGAATTTTGAGAAAAAATGGCTGCCTTAAAAATGTTTTAGGAACAAATCAACGTATTACCGTATTAATAAATCGCTTTACTAAATGGAAAACTTTACCAACGAAACCATAGATACAAATCAATTGCCAAGGTATGAAGAAGTTACATTCACACCATTACATGCCAAATATAAAACTGTTGTATTACTTAACGTATCTATTTTCAGTGGTGTTGTTCTTGTCGGAGCGACAATTTATGCCTTATTCAATTATGATATGTTGACACCAATAAATTGGACTTTTATTAGTATTGGACTTTTGGTGCTTTTAGGATTGGTTTATTTTTTCGCCTTATTGGGAATAAAAAAGAAAGGCTTTGCGTTTAGAAATCACGATGTTTTGTTCCGCAGTGGCATCATTGCTACTAGCACAATGGTTATTCCATATAATAGAATTCAACATGTTGCTTTGCATGAAGGATTGATTTCGCGTTATTTTGGTTTGGCAAAAGTAGAAATCTTCACCGCAGGCGGGAGTGCAAGCGATATTAAAATTCCTGGAATTGCGATTACACAAGCCGAAGACATCAAGCAGTTGTTGATGGGTAAAATCCAAAAACAACTTTAATGGAAAGCACTTTCAATACACCACAACGACAATCCTTAGTTGGAATTGTCGTACTTTTTTTCGATACGCTGCGGCTATATCTTAAAGTATTCGGGCCAATTTTAATTGTTTTGTTGGTAGAATTTGATGAGTTCAATAAGTTGCAACTCACTTTAGGAATTTTACTAGTTTTTATTGTTGTTGCACTTATTTCATTTCTAAAATACCAAAATTTCACTTTTTATATTGATGTTGAAAACGAAGAATTTATCATTAGTGAAGGCATTTTTAACAAAACCAAAACTACCTTTCAGCTTAACAAAATCCAACAGGTCAACATAAATCAATCTTTAATTCAAAGGATTATCGGTGTTTTTGAACTAGAGGTTGATACAGCAGGAAGTACCAACAAAGAAGTAAAAATCAGAGCGATTTCCCATTCGTTGGCTTTGTCATTAAAAGCACATTTGTTGGACAATGAAAAGAATATTAAAGACCTTTCAACAACGGAAGTAGCAACAGCTATAGACGATGTTGCGTCTGCAACCCCTTTTATCAAAATTAGCTTTATTAGTTTGTTAAAAGTAGGAATAACTTCTAATTACATAAAAAGCTTGGCGTTACTGATATTATTTTTTATCACAGCTTCCGATTATATCAATAAATTTACTGGGTATGATATTTTAAAAGATGGTGATGTTGAAAAATATGTAAATAAAAGCGCTATAATCAAATCGCTACTTGTTTTATTGTTGTTTTTATTTGTTTTGGTATTGATCATTAATATCTTTCGAATAGTAGTGCGTTACTTTGATTATAAAATCACAAAACAAAAAGGATCATTGTTGCTCTCCTTTGGATTAATCAATTCTAAAAGTATCATTATCAAATCCGAGAAAGTACAGATTACCTCCATTTCAAGAAATTATTTTCAAAAGAAAATGAATATTTCGGAAATGAAAATAATACAGACTACAAGTGGTGAAAAAGAGAATAGGAATACCTATATCGAAATTCCAGGTTGTAGTTCAGAAGAAAAAAATGAGATATTAAAATTATTGTTTCATCAAATTCCCCAAAAAGGAATGGGGTTGTTTCCCAATTATCGTAAGCTAGTTTTTGCAATTTTTCTGATAATTGTATTACCTTTATGT
>JBIPNF010000063.1:0-11297 GCA_044373885.1 Flavobacterium sp.
AAAAAGAAAAAATTAAATTAGAAAAAGTGCTTCCAATGAAATTCGATTCTTTTTATGTGAGTTTGTTATCCGAAAAATATAAAAACGGGAAAATGAATTTTATAAAAGCATTTTGGATTGGATTCATGTCAAATTGGAAAGCAAATAGCAGTTTAGAGTTTTCATCGCATATTTATGTTCTAAAAAACAGCTAAAACGCAATTTAAAGCGATTTAAAAGAAGTTTTTGTCTGAAATGCACAAAGTATTGTCTTTTTGGAGAACGTTTTGCAATTTAAAGCTATTTAAGTCGGTTTTTATAACTTTAAATGATACGAATAATAAAAACAATTGTAAAACCTTATAGTTGTAAAAAAAGACAAGTTTGAAACTTTTTAAAATTATTAATCAAAAATTTATACTTTTACCAAAATAAAAAAAATCAATCAAAATTAGGATGAAAAAATCATTAGTACTTATCGCAATCGCATTTTCAATTATCTCTTGTAATAAAACTGCAGAAGTTGCTTCTTCAAAAACCGCTTACGTTGATACTGCAAAATTAATGAGTGAATACACAGAGGCCAAAGATATTGAAGCCAAATACAAAGCCAAATCTCAAGAAATGGGTAAAGAGTTGGAAGCAGAAATCGCACGTTTTAAAACGGAAGCAGCTAGTTTTCAAAAAAACGCTCAATTAAACGGACAAGCATGGGCACAACAAAAAGGAGCTGAATTACAAAAAAGAGAACAACAACTCCAATATGCTGAACAAGCAATGGGGCAACAATTGCAACAAGAAAGCGGAGTAGAAATGGATTCAGTTGTTAGCAACGTAAAAAAATTCATTAAATCTTACGGAAAAGAAAAAGGGTACGCTTACATTTATGGAACAGGTGATGCGGCAACTATTTTGTATGCAGAAGACAAATATGACATCACAAAAGACATCATCAAACTTTTGAATGATAAATACAAATTGGCCTCAAAGCCAGCCGCAACCGATACAAAAGCGGATGCGAAAAAAGAAATTGAAAACTTAGAGAAAAAGAAATAATTCTCAGAATTATATTTTAAAAAATGTCTTCCCTCTACGAGAAGGCATTTTTTGTTTGTAAAAAATATATTTATAGCAATGCTATTGAAATAAATGTAGTACTTTCATCTCTAAATTTAATCCGATGCAAACCATTTCCGAAGCCGCAGAATATACCTTAAGATTTATCAATCAAACACATCGTTCGGTGTTTTTGACAGGCAAAGCCGGAACAGGCAAAACCACACTTTTAAGAGAAATCATTCAAACAACACACAAAAACACCGTTGTTGTTGCGCCTACGGGGATTGCAGCTTTAAATGCTGGCGGAGTAACAATTCACTCGATGTTCCAATTGCCTTTTGGTGGTTTTATTCCCGATAATTCAGCTCCTCATTTCTCCGAATCTGTAAAATTTGAAACCAAAAGCACCTTAGTTAGACACTTTAGGATGAGCGGTTTAAAGAAATCGGTCATCAGAAACATGGAATTATTGATTATTGACGAAGTAAGTATGCTGCGCGCAGATTTATTAGATGCAATTGACTTTATGATGCAATCGGTGCGCAAAAAGAAAACGCCTTTTGGCGGTGTCCAAGTGCTTTTTATTGGTGATTTATTACAACTGCCACCCGTAATTCGGGACGATGAATGGAGTACTTTAAGAAAATATTATAAAGGTAAATTTTTCTTTCATTCCCAAGTAATTCAACAAAATCCACCATTATACATTGAACTTTCTAAAATTTTCCGTCAATCAGATGATGTTTTTATTTCGATATTAAATAATTTACGAAACAACCAAATTTCGCAAGAGGATATTAAAAACCTCAATGAATATGTGCAACCTAATTTTGACCTAAAAGCAAACAAAGGCTATATTACTTTAACCACCCATAACGCAAAAGCCGATACGATGAATGCGCAGGCGTTGCAAGATTTGGAAGGAAAATTAGAAACCTACAAACCAGATATTGTAGATGATTTCCCAGATAAAATCTATCCTGTTGAGCAAAACTTACAATTGAAAGTGGGCGCCCAAATTATGTTTGTAAAAAATGATCTTTCTCTTGAAAAGCGTTATTTTAATGGCAAAATGGGATTTATAAAATCGCTTTCGAAAGACGAAATTTTGGTTCATTTTCCGGATGAAAACCTAACTATAGAAGTTGAAAAATACGAATGGCAAAACATTCGGTACAAAGTCAACGAAATGACCAAAGAAATTGACGAAGATGTTTTGGGAACATTTGTTCATTATCCAATAAAATTGGCTTGGGCAATTACCGTTCATAAAAGCCAAGGATTAACATTTGACAAAGCAGCGCTAGATGTTTCGCAGGTTTTTCTTCCCGGACAAGCATATGTTGCATTATCGCGATTACGGTCTTTAAAAGGCTTGATTTTGCTTTCTCCGTTGCAAATGAATGGCATTTCAAACGATCAAGATGTAATGGATTATTCTTTAAACAAAGCAACCGAAGATGTTTTGGCTGTTTCGTTACAACAAGAAACCAAAAACTTTATCCGAAATTATCTAAAAGCAACATTCGATTGGAGCGATTTGGCTCAGGAATGGAGGAACCATCAGTTTAGTTATAACGAAAAGTCGGAAGTTTCTGAAAAATCAAAACATGCCATTTGGGCCAAAAAACAATCTGAATCCGTCGGAGAATTATTGGAGCCCTCCCGAAAATTTTTATCGCAATTGGACAAATTATTCGCAAGTGAATCCTTCGATATAAATCACATTTCCGAAAGAATTCATGCCGCTTTCAATTATTTCTTTATTCCAATGGACAATGCGGTTTATGATATTTTATGGAAATTAGAAGAAGTAAAAAGGGTCAAAAAAGTAAAAGCGTATTATGAAGAATTATTGGTTTTGGAGGAATTACAAATCAAAGCGGTTTTGCAATTAATGAAAGCCAAATTATTAATAAACACAGTAGTTTTGGGCGCTACAATTTCTAAAGAAAACCTAATTTCTGAAGAAATAAAATCGTACAGAATAAATAAAATAACCGAAATTCAAGCGAAGTTTAAGGAACTAAACATCACACTCGTCGAAGATGATTTTGATGCAGATCGGTATACTTCCAAAAAAGCGTCAAAAACCAAAGAACCTAAGAAATCAACTGTTCAGGAAACCTTTGAATTGTGGCAACAGAAAAATTCTATAAAAGAAATTGCGACCATTAGAAAGCTTACGGTACAAACTATTTACGGGCATTTTTCAAAGCTAATAGAATCGGGGCAAGTGCAACTTTTTGATGTTTTGCCGGAAGATAAAATAGAAGCTTTATCCAAAGTATTCAAGGGCTTTAAAGGAGAATCTTTGGCTGAGATAATGGAAAAACACGGCGATAAATTCACGTGGAACGAAATGAGAATGTATAAAGCGAGTATTGGAAAGTGATTTAATTCAACCAATACACCACCATAACGGCAGGAATAAAATAAATTACAATTGTTCTGGCACCGTCATACTCTTTCGCTAATCGCTGTCCAAAAAGCAACATCAAAAGCGTAATACAAGAAAAAACGCCACCATAAAAGCCAAAGGTGCGGCCTTCATTTACAAACAATTCAATGGCGCCCACTACACACAAAATCCCCGAAATAAGTTCAAGAACCAGAACGTGAAATAACGCCAAGGGAACCACTTTTTTCAATACCGTATTTGCAAAATGTCCCGTCAACCAAGATATATTGTCTTTCCAATGAAATAATTTGTCATAACCAGATTGTAAAAAAGTAAGGGCTAAAAAAACCAAAACTAAAATAGAAGCTACATTATTCATAATTTGTTATTTTTTGTGAATTAAACGAGTTAGTTTTATTGATAAATCGGTTAAAATTATTTTCGCATTTCCGTTGCGCTCAATGTGATACATGGCATCCGAAAGTTCCTTAAAAATGTCATTTATATTGTTTCCATTTACAAAAGGAGCAAAATTCTCTAATTTGAATTTGGGCACTTTCATTTCCATATAAACCAACTTTGGCGTTTCATAATTCAGAAGCAACGCCTGTCGAAACATGTCAATACAAAAGTTCAAAAACTTCTTCTGCGTTTCTCTTCCCAAACCTGCAATTTGTTCGCTCCATAGAATCAAATCCTGAATGGCAGCCGCATTTCCCTTTGCTCGAAAAGCCGCACGAACCCAAGAAACAAACCATTCTTCAAAAGGCAGTTCTTCGCTTTCTTCGTCCAATAGAAGCAATGCTTTATTATAATTTCCTTGCGATTGATGCGCAATTTTATCCGCCAAACTTGCCTCAATATTTTCTCTAAGAATCAATCCGTCGGCAATAATTCTCTCACTCAAACCATTAAAATGTAACACCTGACAGCGCGACCGAATCGTTTGAATAATATCTTCTTCATTTTCAGAAATCAAAATAAAAACCGTTTTTTCTGGCGGCTCTTCCAACAATTTCAGTAGTTTATTCGACGCCGAAATATTCATTTTTTCCGCCATCCAAACAATTACCATTTTGTACCCGCCTTCATACGATTTTAGTGCCAACGATTTCAAAATCTCCTGCGCATCGTCCACCCGAATTTCCCCTTGCTTGTTCTGAACACCTAAAATTTTGTACCAATCAAACAATCCGCCGTAAGGATTTTCAGCAATAAATTGCCGCCAATCTACCATAAAATCCAAACTTTTGGGCTTTGTTTTTACATCTTCCGTGGTAACCGTCGGAAAAATGAAATGCAAATCAGGATGCGATATCGACTTGAATTTCAAGTTGCAAGATTCATTTCCAGTGTTGTTTTCACCATCAAAATTGCCGCACAAAACATACTGAGAATAGGCAATTGCCATCGCCAAAGTTCCACTTCCTTCGGCTCCTACAAACAATTGTGCATGAGGAATTCTGCCCGAGGTGGCGCTTTTTGTCAAATGATTTTTAATATAATCTTGTCCTAAAATTTGGGAAAACAGCATAAAGCAAAGATAATAGAAAGTTATTAAGTTTGTATAATCTGGAGCGAATTGTCTTTCTTTTTCAGGAAATCATATTTTGACTAGTCCTAAATAATCAATATAGATTATTTGACAAAAAAATACAAATAATAAAAATCAAAAAAAATCCCTGCTTTTACAACAGGGATGATTTATTTGGTTTAGAAAACCTATGTTTCGGTAGCTCTGGCGACTCTTCTGTCGCGCAACCAATACTTGGTTCGTTTGACTAAATAGAACATTACAGGCACCATAACTAGGGTTAAAACCGTGGCGTATGTCAGTCCGAAGATGATGGTCCATGCCAAAGGTCCCCAAAACACTACGTTGTCTCCTCCAACGTACACATGCGGATTTAGGTTGGTTACCAATGAGAAAAAGTCGAAATTCAGTCCTATTGCCAACGGAATTAAACCTAAAATTGCGGTTAATGCGGTTAATAAAACGGGTCGCAAACGCGATTTTCCAGATTGAATGATAACGTGTTTTATTTCGGCAATGGTTAAGTCGTCGTGTGAAGTTTGCTTGTTTTCGATTACTTTTTCGTCTAATAATAGCACGAAGAAATCCATCAATACGATTCCATTTTTCACGACAATTCCTGATAATGCAATGATTCCCATCATCGTCATTAGGATTACGAAATCCATTCCTGCAAATACGTAACCATAGAAAACACCACTGAAACTTAGTAAAACGGTGAACATAATGATGGCTGTTTTTGAGATAGAGTTGAACTGCAACACAATGATAATCGTGATACTTGCCAATGCCAAAAGCAGTGCGCCAAACAAGAAACTAGAATCTTTTTTCTGTTGTTCTTGCTCTCCAGAAAACGAATACGTGATGTCGCCTGCCATTTTATAATTGGCTGCTTTCAAGGCTGCTTCGATTTGTTTTGTAATTCCGTCTCCATTAGCACCTGTTAAAACATTAGAATAAATGGTCATAATTCGTTTCGAATTTTTACGTTTTATTTGGTTGAACGTGAATTTTTTCTCGGTCGTAGCCAAAGCAGAAATTGGAACTTGAATGATTTGTCCGTTGTTTTGATTTCTAAAAGTTACGGGTTGATTGAACAAAATACTTTCGTTTTTGCGTTGGTCTTCCTGCAAACGCATTACGATATTGTAATCGTCTTTTCCTTCTTTGTAGGTTGAAATTTCTTGTCCGTAAATCGCTCTACGCATTGTAAATCCTAATTGTCCCGTGCTAGCACCCAAACTTCCAATGCTTACACGATCGACATTTACTTCTAGTTCAGGACTTTCTTTGTTGACATCAATGTTTAATTTCTCGATACCTTCGATGTTTTTCGAATTGATGAACGCGATTACTTTATTGGCTTCCACCAACATTTCATCATAATTGGTTCCTGCCAATTGCAAACTAATTGGATACCCTGAAGGCGGTCCGTTAGAATCTTTTTCGACAATGATTTTTGCTCCCGCGATTGCTTTTACTTTAGAACGAATTTCTTCTAAAATGTCATCTGTATTTACTCCTTTTCTGAATTTATATTCTGAGAAATTCACTGTTACTTTTCCTTTATAAGGCGTTTCCGATTGGTTTCCAGAATCTACATTGGGGTTTCCGGCACCAACACCCACTTGTGAAACGATACTTTCGGCCAAATAATTTTCGTTGTTTTCGACATATTTACTCAAAATTGCTATCACTTGTTTTTCAACAAATAAATTGGCTTTATTGGTTTTAGAAATTTCTGTTCCTTGTGGATATTCGATATAAACAATGGCTTGATTTGGAATGTTTTTTGGGAAAAACAATTTTTCTCTCGGGAAAATTCCCAATAATACAAAAGAGAAGATTAACAATCCAATAATACCAAATAATGCGATTACAGATCTTTTTCCGGTCAAGATTTTACCAAGAAAAATTTGGTATTTTGCTTCTAATCTTGGGAAGAAACTGTGTTGGAAATCTTGTGTCCATTTGAAAAGGAACAAATGATACGCCCACATTAAAACTAAGGCAATAATGATTAAATGCCCGATGGCTTTCATCCAAATAGTATTGGTGATATTCCCAGGAATTACAAATAGCAATCCTGAAACGATGAAAATAATCGTGTATTTTTTTAGTGCTTTTTTAGAGATATTTCTATCTTCAATATCCATAAAACCACCTGTCATTGCTGCGTTAATCACCATCGCTACAAATAATGATGCGCCCAAAACACAAGATAATGTTATAGGGAAATAAATCATGAATTTTCCAACGGTTCCTGGCCATAAAGCCAATGGAATAAAGGCCGCCAAGGTCGTTGCTGTTGATGAAATAACCGGCCAAGCGATTTCGCCAATACCAATTTTAGAAGCTTCAATTCTTCCCAAACCTTTTTTCATGTTGGCAAATACGTTGTCGACAACTACAATTCCGTCATCAACCAATAATCCTAATCCCATTACCAATCCAAACAACACCATCGTATTCAGTGTGAATCCAAAAGCCGATAAAATGGCAAACGCCATCAACATGGATAGTGGAATTGCAGCTCCAACAAATAAAGAATTTCGCAATCCCATCGTGAACATCAACACAATCATTACCAGAATAATTCCGAAAATAATGTGGTTTGACAATTCGTTTACTTGGTGTTCAACTTTGTTGGATTGATCGTTGGTCATTTTGATACTCAAATCTTTTGGCAAGACTGTTTCTTGTGCTTTCGCCACAATTTCTTTGACTTGATCCAATGCCGAAATCATATTTTGCCCTGAACGTTTTTTTACATTTAGCATCACCACTTCTTGACCACTTTCGCGTGCATACGTCGTTTTTTCTTTTTCTTTGAAATTGATAACCGCAATGTCTTTTAGGTAAACTGTTCCTCCGTAAGATTTTACAACTACGTTTTCAAGTTCCTTCGGATTTTTGATTTCCCCAACAATTCGGATGTTATTTCGAGAACCTTGCGAGATTAAATTTCCTCCAGACAGCGTCATATTTTCATATTTCACTGCATTTTGAATGTCGTCAAAACTTACTTTTGCAGCGTTCATTTTGAATACATCAATTGCAATTTCAACCTCTTTATCATCAACCCCAAGAATGTCCACCTTTTTTACTTCAGGAACATTTTCAATTTCGTCTTTTAAATACTCACCATATTTTTTGAGTTGTTGCGTGGTGTAATTTCCTTTCAAATTAATATTCAAAATCGGCACTTCCTCCGAAATATTGATATTGAAAATACTTGGCTCTACTTTACTTCCATTGTCAAGATTTGGCCAATCGGTATCGGCTTTCGCCAAATCAGCTTTGTCTTTAATTCTAATTTTAGCTTCTTCAATAGAGATTTTTTGTTCAAATTCAACGACTACAATTCCGTAATCTTGAAACGAACTTGACGTAACTTTGGTAACGCCAGAAATATTTTTGAACTCATCTTCAAGTGGTTTTACAACTAATTTCTCCACATCTTCAGAGGAATTCCCTGGGAAAATAGAAGAAACGTAAATCTTGTTTTCTAATATTTCAGGAAAGTTTTCACGGGGCATATTGATGTATGCCATCGTTCCCGAAACGATAATAATTAGCGTTAGGATATAAACCGTAATTCGGTTGTCAACAGCCCAACTCGATATTCCAAATTCTTTTTTTTGATGACTCATATTTTTTGTTTAAGGTTTAGAAGTTTAAGGTTTCGTTTGCGGTGTTGCAGAACGTTAAACCTTAAACTTTAAACTATTTTATATTAGAAATTAAGTTTCATTCCTTCCGAAACGGTATTTACTCCGTCACTAACAACTACGGTTTTTGGTTCTAATCCGCTTATAATCTCTGTGAAATTTTCAGAAGTTTTACCCACTTTTACAATCACTTTTTTAGCAATTCCCGTTTTGTCTTTAATTGAAGTCGCTTCAAATACAAATTGGTCACCATTACCATCTACTTGAATCACATTAGAAGGAACTACAACAGCATTCGCATTCGTATAATCAATGATTTTAAGTTTTGCTACTTGGTTTGGACGTAATACATTTTCTGTATTTGGAACGGAAACTTCAATTCCAAAACTTCTATTGTTTGGATTAATATTATTCGCTACTTGGCGTATTTTTCCAATATAGGTTTTTCCTAAAGATGCCAAATAAACATTGACAACCGTACCCACTTTTAGTTTTCCAATATAACTTTCTGGAACTGCTGTAGAAACATACATATTATTCAAATTCACTATTCGCATCAATCCTTGTCCTGGGCCAACTACCTGTCCTCTTTCGGCAATTAATTCATCTATTACTCCTGAAAATGGTGCGATAATTCTAGTTTTTGCCAACTGCGCTTTCATTTGAGAAACTGCTTTTTGTTGGCTTATCATATTGGTTTGCGCTTGTAAATACTGGATTTCAGAACCGATTTTTTGATCCCACAAACGTTTTTGTCTTTCAAAAGTTGTTTTGGCCAATGCCATTTGTGTTTCCATTTGCGCCAATTGCTGACTCAAACCACCGTCGTCAATGGATCCAAGTAGTTGTCCTTTGCTCACTTTTTGTCCAGCAATTACATTTAAAGTATTTAAAATACCGGAGAATTGAGGATATATAATAAGATTTTCTTTGGTGTTTACATTTCCTTGTACTTCTAAATAATGACTAAAAACGGTGTCTTTAACCGACATAACTGAAACTAACGCTTCCTCTTGTTTTTTAACGTCTAAAGTTGCAATTGCGTCGTCTAATTTGGTTATTTGTGTTTGCAATTCTGATCTTTTTGCTTTTATGGAAACCAAGTTTTTAGAGTCGATTAAGGAATCGATGTTGGTAGTATCTTCTTTCTTTCCACAAGAGAAAATTAAGGCGGAAAATGTAGCGATTAAAATTATTTTTTTCATTTTTGGTAGTGTTGTTTGTTTGACTATTTTTTATTTATTACTTTTTCTAAACTTGCTTTTTTATTGATAATATTCACCATTGACTGCAAATAATTTTGTTGTGCCGCATACAATTGGCGTTGCGCCTCACTAAAATCAAAACTTGATGACAATCCTTCTGTAAATTTTATTTGTTGTTTTTTCTCAATTCGTTCTGCCAAATTCAAATTGGTTTTTGCTGTGGCAAATTCTTCGATGCTAAATTCATATTCACTTTTGGCATTTGCATACTGCAATTTTAATTTTTGCTCTGTTTCTGTCAGTTGCGTTTTCGCTTTTTCAAATGCAATTTTTGCTTGTTGCGTTCGGGCACTCCTTGCTAAACTACTAAAAAGCGGCACATTTAAATTTACCCCCATATTAGAATAATTCAGCCATCTTTGATTGCTCGTAAAAAACTGAAATTGGTTTCCAAATGCATTATATCCTAAATTTACGTTGGCAGATAAAGTTGGTAATGCTTTGGTTTTTTGTAATTTGTATTCCAATTGTCGTTGCTCCTGAAAATTCAAAGCCATTTGATAATTTACGTTTTGTGACGGAGTAAAATCCCCTTGTGAAAAGGCAGTATCTAAATTATTTATTGTCAATATATCTAATTTATCGGTAAGTTTTAAATCGTCCGTAATGGCAATTCCCAATGTAATTTTGAGCATTTTAGATGCAATTTCTCGCAATCTTTTCACATTATTTAAATTACTATTTACAGAGGAAAGTGTAATTTGAAGTTGCTCGACATTTTCTTCTTCTATCAAACCATTTTTGAATGTTTCCCTGGTATCAAAGAATGTTTTCTCCAAAATGGCTTTGTTTTTCTCCAAAATCAAGATGCTTTCTTCGGCTAGTAAAACATTTCCATAGGAATTGATTACCATTTCTTTAATTTCAACATCCGTTTTTTGCTTGGCATTTTCATAAAATTTCAAGTAGGTTTTTGAAGCTTGTAAAGCGACAATATAGGAACCATCAAAAAGCAACTGACTCAAAGTTCCTCTCGCATTCATGTTGTGTTTTGTTCCGAAAGTAACTTCTGCAAATTCTCCAGGATTTCCTCCAAAAAATTGCGCAGGAATAAGAGATTTTTGTAATTCAAAGTTGTTTTGATAATCTAAACTTGCGTTGATTTGCGGTAAACCCATTGCGGTTGTTTCCCATTTTTTACTTTTTGCGGAAGCAATATCTCGTTTGGCATTTATTGCAGAATAATTATTGCTTAATGCATAATTTATTGCTTCATCAAGGTTAAACGAAAAACTAGTTGGTTTTTCTTGTGATTTTGCAGTGATTGCAAAAGATAATAAGGTAATCAAGATTACTTTTTTCATTATGATTCAATATTCATTAATTGTTTTTCTAATTCTGCAATTCCTACTGGCGTTGCAATAGCTCTTGTATGGTATTCTAATATT
>JBIPNF010000260.1:0-3265 GCA_044373885.1 Flavobacterium sp.
GATTTTGAGCTAGGCGATATTGATATAGATCCAGATACAAACTCTGGTGATAATGAAAATGTTGTTACCTATCTTAAAGAAGTAGATAATCAAACGGAAAGTACCAGGATAATTGGAAACGTTTTTTATGAAACAAAAGTGGCTAATAATTTAACTTTTTATACTAGTTATGGATTTAATCGCGGGTTTATCAATAACCAAGTATTTTTACCTTCAACTGTATTGCAAGGATTCAAGGAAAATGGTATTGCAGGATTTGAAAAAATTGAAACTTTAAATCAAGTATTTGAAACTCGATTCAATTATAAAAAAGTTTTTGATAAGCATAATATTAATGCTACTGCTGTTGGAGAATTTTCAGATAATCGTAGAAGTAATTTTTTTGCTGGGGCAACGGGTTTTAGTGACCAAACCAATGGCTTTAATGATTTATCAAGTGCTGTTTTGCCTATTTTTCCTGTAAATAACATCGCAAAAGAAACTTTAGCGTCTTTTTTAGGTAGAGTATCGTATGGGTATAATAACAAATACCTTGTAACTGCTTCAATTAGAGCGGATGGTTCATCAAAATTTGGTAAAGATAATAAATGGGGTTATTTTCCTTCTTTAGCATTGGGATGGACATTGTCAGAGGAATCATTTATCCAAAAATTAAATATTTTTGATAACTTCAAATTGAGAGCATCCTATGGAGTAACCGGTAATAACCAAATACCTGCCTACAGTGCGATAGGTTTATTGAAACCCGGAAATTATGTTTTTAATGATGTGTTTTATTCTGGAAAAGTACCAAGCAGTGTATCTAATCCTGATTTAAAATGGGAAACTACTGCACAATACAATTTAGGTGTTGATTTAGGTTTTTTCAAAAATCGTTTAACCATTACTGCCGAAGCCTATTATAAAGAAACAACCGATTTATTGTTAGAAGTTCAATTGCCTTTGTCTTCAGGTTTTGAAACTGCTTTAAAAAATGTTGGTTCTTTTAGTAATCAAGGGTTTGAATTAACTATTAATTCAATTAATATTGATAAAAGTGATTTTAAATGGAGATCTGATTTTACTTTATCATTCAATAGAAATAAGGTACTGGATTTAGGAGACAAGCCAGAGTTTTATTTTGATGCTAATATTTTTCCAAGTAAATTCAATAATGAAATATTGGTTCGTGTAGGGCAGTCAACGGGGATTTATTATGGATACATTGAAAATCAGATCATAAACAATCAAACAGAAGCGTCAAATAGCCCAAGACAAGTTGGTGTAGGGATTCCAGATATTAATAATAATGGACAAGTCAAAATTTATGATGTCAACGGAGATGGTTTAATTAATAGTTTTGATAAGGTGCCAATTGCTAATACAACACCTGAATTTATAGGAGGATTGAATAATGAAATAACATATAAAAGTTTTGACTTAAGTTTCTTCTTTCGATTTTCCTATGGGAACGATGTTATAAATGGAAATATTGGAAATTTAGATAAGGGGAATATTGGAAATTGGAATTCATTAAAAGCAATGTCTGATTACTCATATAGTGGAGCATATAATCCAAACGGTACTTTTCACGGAGAAAATGGGAATGGTGTTTATTCTTCTTTATTTCGTAGTGCTTATGTAGAAGATGGCTCTTTTTTAAAGCTTGATTTTATCACATTAGGATATGCTATGCCTAAGGAGGTTGTTGAAAGTTTACATGCCAACAAATTTAGAGTTTTTGCCAGGGTCAATAACCCTTTGATGATCTCAAGATATTCTTGGTTTGATCCTGAAGTAAATGCCATAGGAGGAACAGCTGGTAAAGTAGGAGGAGGAGTAGATCTTGGAAGTTATCCACGTAACACGACCATAACTTTGGGATTGACTCTTAATTTTTAATATTAAAAATAAAAAACATGAAAAATAGAATCAAATATTTAAATATCATTATTCTAATTACAGGATTTATAGGTTGTAACGATGCATTAGAAGAAGTTCCAGTTTCTCAAGCATCCCCTGAAAATTCATTCAAAACAGAAGCCAATGCTGTATCTGCAATTGTAGGGGTATATAGTGCGTTGCAACTTGAAGGTGTATATGGCCAAAAACAATTAGAATTCTCTACAGATGAAACTTACGCAGGTTCAAGAGTGCCTCGTTCGGGATTTAATTTATATACTTTTACTGCTGATAATATTGAAGTAGTTTTGCCTATATGGAGAGATCATTATAAGGGAATAAATCAAGCTAATCAAGCGATTTCAAAAATCCCCAATATTGAAATGAATGTTACTGAAAGAAATAGTTTAGTGGCCGAAGCTAAATTTATTAAAGCCTTATTGTACTTCAACTTAATTCGATATTTTGGAGATGTTCCCTACAAAGAAACGGAAACGACTTCATTGAATGATTTAAATATTCCTAGAACTCCTGTCGCTACTATATATAAAAATATAATAAAAGATCTTGAATATGGTGTGGTTAATTTAAAAGTAAAAACCGCGGGTTTAGCAGGACATGCTACTCAAGATGCAGCCAAAACTTTATTAGCGAGTATCTATCTTACAAGAGGTAGTATGGCTAAAAGGGATAATACTGGAGATAAAGGCATTGCAGATTTTGCATTGGCGGCTAAATATTCTAAAGAGGTAATAGATTCAAATAGATATAGATTGTGTCTTTATTTCCCAGATGCGTTTATAGTGCAAAATAAAAATAATGATGAAATTGTTTTTGATGTACAATTTAAAGCACCAGGACTAGGGGTAGGAAGTACAATTGGTCTTAATATGGGTATTCCTTCAAATGCTTCTGGGGTAGATAATTTATCCAATGGTGGTTCGCAAGCTTCCATAAGAGCTTGTCACTATCATCAATATTATTATGAAACAGCTGATAGTATTCGCATGCAATGGACTAATGCGAGAATTGAAATAATTGTTGCTACTGGTAAGTACAAAATAATAAGTGCTGTTAGCACTAATCCCCCTACATCGGCTGCAAAATTTAGACGTTATCCTGTTCGTGATCCTGCTTTCGCACTTAAAACAAGTGATTATGATGTCAACTGGCCAATATTTAGATATGCAGAAGTTTTGTTAATTTATGCAGAAGCTGTAAACGAAACTAGCGGACCAACACAAGCGGCTATAGATGCATTAAATATGCTAAGAGGTAGAGCTAGAAATATTAACGCAGGAGGTGTTCACAGAGATATATTACCGCGTACTTTGACCCTACAAAAATCTACTGGTTTAGTCAACTTAACACTTTCAAACCCTTT
>JBIPNF010000064.1:0-11214 GCA_044373885.1 Flavobacterium sp.
AGGCAATAAGTGCTATACTTTATGCCGGTTATAAATAATAATTAATTTTAAATTTTTAGTTTAAGTCAGTCACTTAAATAATTTTAAGTTGACATTATATCTGAAACTCTCAATAATTCTTTATCAATTTCAGTATGTCCTTTTATAGCCTGTTCCAATGGAGTTAATGCTATTTTATCACCCAAAATTCCAACCATATAATTTGATTTTCCTTCCAATAAAGATTCCACAGCTTTTACACCCAAACGACTTGCTAAAACTCTATCAAAACATGACGGAGAACCTCCACGTTGCATGTGACCCAATACAGAAACACGAACATCATATTCTGGTAAATTGGTTTCAACATAATCTTTAAGCTCAAAAACACTTTTTCCAATTTTATCGCCTTCAGCAATTACTACAATACTTGACGATTTTCCAGAGGATTTACTTTTCTCTAAAGATTCTAGCAAACGTTCCAATCCTAAATTTTCTTCTGGAATCAAAATTTCTTCAGCACCAGCACCAATTCCTGCATTCAAAGCAATGTGTCCCGCATCTCTACCCATAACTTCTACGAAGAATAATCTGTTGTGAGAACTTGCGGTATCTCGAATTTTATCAATTACTTCGATTACAGTATTTAGGGCAGTATCGTAACCTAATGTGTGACTTGTTCCAAAAATATCATTATCAATTGTTCCTGGAATTCCCATTACTGGAAAACCAAATTCGCTATTAAATACTTCGGCTCCTGTAAAACTTCCGTCCCCACCAATAATTACAAGCGAATCAATTCCCGCTCGCACTAAATTTGCATGGGCTTTTTTTCTACCTTCCACAGTCATGAATTCTTTGGAACGAGCCGATTTTAGAATTGTACCCCCTTTATTAATAATGTTATTTACACTTCTAGGTCCTAGTTCTTTAAAATCGCCTTCAATCATTCCTTCATAGCCTCGGTAAATTCCTATACATTCAATGTTATGATAGGCACAAGTTCTAACAACAGAACGAATGGCAGCATTCATCCCTGGAGAATCTCCCCCAGAAGTCAAAACCCCTATTTTTTTTATTGTATTACTCATTTTTTGTCTATTAAAATGTAAACTTACTATAATTAACGCTTTAAAAAAGTGGAAATTTTATTAAATTATTAAATCACTGAAATTCAAACGTTTTCGTTGATAAGTTTTTAATTCAATGGTTTAGCAACACTATTTCGTACTTGTGAAAAATCTTTTTTTAAGAATTCTCACGTATTTAAAATAGAATAATTTTAATCCTCCCCATCTTTATTTAAAACTCCTTCAGTGTTAGTTTTTAAAATTTTATTGGATTTGCTTTTTTTAGTTTTAAAAATGATACCATCCGAAGGTAAATCAGAATCGGATTGCGTATTATTTTGAATAGTCTTTTTAACGGGAGTTTTTTTCTTAAAAATGGTATTTACCAATTCCTTAAAAGTGTCAAAATCTATTTCATACGAAATCCCTAATCCTTGAGTGTATCCAATTCCTTGACCTATATAACTAACATCATTTTCCTTATTAAAGACTCGTAAATTTAATGTGCCCTCATCATTTACACGGTATTGAACTTCTACATCACCAACAATTGCCGATTGATTAATACCACCAATAGGCACCCCAAGTTTACCATTAAAAGTAATTCGATCATTAATTTTTGAAGAAACTGTAACTCCAAATCGAGCATCCGTTTCAACGCCAGAGCGCTTGTCTGCTAATACATAATCAATACCTAAATTGAACTTTCCCTCTTCATCTTGAAATATATCATTGAATAAACCGCTTGCTTTTTCAAATAAATTCCCCGTCAAATCTGACTGGCTCACTCCAACTTGACTTAAAAAACCGCCTGATGAAAGCAAGTACAAAGCTTGTTTTTGTCTCGTGTCCTTATCGTCTAGTTTATACTGAATTTCCGATTTTAATACAGAGCTTACAGTTGGAAAATTAATTGAGAAATCAGGTTCTGGATTGCTCAAATTCCCTTTTATACCAATCACAACTTCTACAGGCACTTTTTTGTTAAACGATGGGTTTTCTAATAAAACCGCAGGATTTGCAGTGGTTTCGTACACTGCTTCTAAATTCAAAATAGCACGAAGCGGATCGCCCTCCCAAACTATAGAACCGAATTTTTTTACCTTAAATTTTTTATCAATAAGTCCGCCATATTTAAAATTATAAGTTCCTTCATAGACTTGGAAATCTCCAGTCATAACAAATTTCCCTAGTGTATTTATTTCTAACAATAAATTTCCATTTCCGCGACCTTTCATTCCGTGACCAGAATTTCTATTCAATATTACTTCAATTTCTGCATTTTGATTGATATCTAAATTGAACTTTAATTCTAATCCGTTGTAGTTTCTTGTTTTATCAACTACGCCTTTCCCAAGATTGTATTTTTCTTTTTTAGTCAAAAAATGAATATAATCATTAGTTGCAACTGCATCAGCATCATTTATTGGGATTTTAATTGCTGTTCCTTTTTCAGATTTAGCATCAATTTTTATCAATAACCCACTTGCAGGTCCTGTTATAGAAGCAGTTCCATCTATAAATGCAGTTCCAAAATAGGCCGCATCTTCCCTATCTTTTGTATCTAAAGCTAAAAATCGATTCGATTTTACTTTTAAATCCAAAACCCAATCTGAAAATTTATTGTGACGAACCTTACCTTCTAAAATTCCTTTTGATTTGAATTTAGAATCAATAATTGCGGCATTTCGAACTATAAACAAACTTTCGGTAATATCAACAACCGACTTGTTTTCAAATTCATAATTTACATTCAAATAAGGAATTGCTATTCCAGCGTCATCCAAATACATTCTTCCATTAACTTTTGGATCTGACAAAGGTCCTTCAATATTGGTACTTCCTGAAGCAAATCCTTTAATATTTGTAATAATATCGCCACCAATTAATCCTAAAACCCCTAAATTAAATCGGTTAAATCGCAAATCTAAATTTGTAGTGGTTTGCTCATTTTCAAAACTTAAATCGCCTTTTGCATTGAAAGATTCTACATTTTCATTCTGAATTGAGGAGTTTACATAAAACTTTTTTAAACTATCATCGCCTAAAACATCTAGATTTAATTTTCCCAATACTATTTTATTGACACTTAAACTATCAATAAACAAAGCTGCTGTGGGCTGATACATTTTATTTTCTTGTTTCAAATTGACACTTCCATTCAAAATTCCATTGAATTTAAAATCAGGAATATCCGGAGTTAATTTATTAATGTCAATATTTGTAAAATTTAGATTTAAATCTTTGGCATCTGCATTCTTCAAAAATCCTTTAAAATCGATTTTTTGATTTTCGTGTGATAAAACGATGTCGTCAATTGAAAAATTCTTTAGCTTTTTGTCAAATATAATTTTGTTTTGATTGTCTTCTTTTTCATTTAAAAACCATAAATAATCCTTGAATTTTATTTCGGATTTTTGAATTCCAACAACATTATTATTCTGATCATCAATAGTATGGAAGAGATTTAATTTGTAATAATCATCGGCCTTGTTTCCACCTTTAAATTCTGTTCGAATGTGTAAAGTATCTTTTTGAGTTACATTTATCAAACTAAAATCGGAAATCTTGTAATTCTTAGTTTTTATACTATCCATTGCAATATAGGCATTATACAATGGATTCTTATTATCAACTCGGATATTGATCTTATCAAAATAATTATTATACGCAGCAATTTGAGGCGAATTAAAATTAAATTTAAAATCGTTGGCATCTGAATTTATAGATCCTTGCAGAACCGTATTTGGAGCTACTGAAATTCCTGGATAGAACACCTCAATGATTTTATTATAAACTGAAAAATCAAATTTCAAGAATTGCCCTTTTACCACTTTATTTGGAGAATAATTGGCATAAAGGCTTCCTAAAGAATTTTCTATCATTTTTTGAAGTTGATCTATTTGGAATTTCCCAACCACTTTTCCTTGAACGATATCCGGAGAATTAATAGAAATTGTTCTAATTTTATTTTCATCAAAACTAGATATCAAATCAAAATCATCAAAGTAATAGGTATCTTTTACATTTTGGTATGAGGTGTTTTTGATATTTACAGCTCCTTTTAGGTTGTCTAAATTGGTGCCTGTAACTTTCATATCAATAATTCCTTTGAAAACAGAAATAGAATCTGATTTTACTATATTCAACTTTGCTAAATTGGCGTAATCAATTTTTGCATTGAAATTATAATTGATATCTTTCTTTTCCAAATCGACTAAACCATCAAAATCCATGAATAAATTTGGGTCATTTACATATAATTTCCCTTTAAATAATGGATTTTTGAAATTTCCATTAACAACAATATTTGTATAATCGTATCCTTTATAGTTAATTTTATAAACATCACCCGTAAATGATGTATTCAAATTGGCTACTTTAAAACCACGCCCATCAACATCCAAATTCAAAGTCACCATTCCTAAATCTTTCTTTGAAAGGAATTTCCCAATTTTGAATTGCTCTAAAATTACATTTCCAGAATAAACAGCATTATCAATATCATCAATGGAAGTCATTTTCAATTTAGACTGAATATTTCCCAAAGCAGTTGTCATATAAAAATCGGCATCGATCGTAGAAGTCGTAATTTCAGTTTTACCTCTCAAATTAAATTGCCCTAATTTACCGAGAGAACTTGGTAATTTCTTACCTAAAATGTTAGGTAATAATGTCGTTAAATTTTTATAATTGGAAGAGACTTTATTGAAATTTCCTTTCATATAAAAACCTTGCTCTTTATTTCCAAATAGGTTTTTGAAGTTTACATTTCCTATTATTTGCGAATTATTCTGGTCAACTAAATTTAATTTTGATGCGTACAAATCGTTTAAAGTACCTCTAATAATAGTAGATACTTTGAATTGTTGGTTTTTTCCTAACTCGTTGTAAAAATACCGAATGTCATTGGTAGCAATCGATGCCGAATCCAATTGAACGTCAAATTGTACTTTATTATTAAAGTCTACAAAATCTTTTCTATCGTAATTCAGAACCGCATTTCCCTTCAAAAAAGAGGCTTGGGTTAGAATATTAAATTTTTCTAATTTGATGTGTTTTAAAGTATAAGTAAACTTTCCATCTAGATTTTCAACAAACAATCCGTGATGGTCTAAAAAAGACATTTTCAGTATATTCGTTGTAAGATCTGGGCCAAATATTTTAAAATTACTCAATTCAATATTGAGTTTCTTGAAATCTAAATCCTTGGGAACGCTATGATTTTCATCTGTTAAGAGAAAAGTACTATTTGAAATATAGACGTTCTTCGACTTCATCAAAAACTTCTTTGTTGATGGCGTTCCTGAATCAAAAAGCGCAACAAATTTCTCAATATTAGAATCTTTTTCGCCTTTGTACGTTTTTAAATTAAAGAACAAACTGTCAATTCTAATTTCACCAAAAAGCAAATCGCCATTGTACAGTTTTTGGAAACTCAAAATATTCGTTTTAATACTTTTAGCTGAGAATAAAGTGTCTTTGCGGTAATCTCTAACCAACACTTTTTTAAGTTTTACACCTCCAAAAATAGAAACCGAAACCTGATCAACATTAATATCAGCTTTGTACTCTTTGCGGAGCATTTCGGTGATATATTTCCCAATTTCTGTTTGAACCACTGGCAAAGAGAGGGAAATACCAAGTACCAATAAAAGTAGGATTAGTCCTAAGAGGGAACGAAATACTATTTTTTTAATTTTTTTGATACCTATTCGTATTATTAATTTGTAAAAATTTTATTTTGACTAAAGAAACGGGAGCACGTTAAATAAAAATTCTTTAATTTTGGCTTCTCCGAAACTTTTTTAGCAACGGATTATCAAAATTCATTCAAAATTCATGCCCGTTTATGCTTAATCAGCCTGTTTTTATACTTGCAATAGAAAGTTCTTGTGACGATACGGCTGCCGCTGTTTTACAAAATGATGTCGTTTTGTCGAACGTTGTTGCCAATCAACTCATTCATAATCAGTACGGTGGCGTTGTTCCAGAACTTGCTTCACGAGCACACCAGCAAAACATTGTCCCCGTTATTGATGCTGCACTTCGCAAAGCGAATATACAAAAAGAACAGTTAACGGCAATAGCTTTTACGCAAGGACCTGGATTAATGGGTTCATTATTAGTGGGAAGTTCCTTTGCAAAATCATTGGCATTGGCTTTAAACATTCCATTAATTGCTGTAAACCACATGCAGGCTCACATTTTAGCGCATTTTATTTCTGAAGAAGGATTTGAAAAACCAACCTTTCCGTTCATAGCTTTGACGATTTCTGGTGGCCATACCCAAATTGTGAAAGTAACTGACTTTTTTGAAATGGAAATTATCGGGGAAACTACAGATGATGCGGTGGGAGAAGCCTTTGATAAAAGTGCAAAAATTCTAGGATTACCTTATCCTGGAGGCCCTTTAGTTGATAAATATGCACAATTAGGAAACCCTAAAGCATTTGCATTTACAAAACCAAGAGTACCGGGATTGGATTTTAGTTTTTCAGGATTGAAAACGGCAATCTTGTATTTCATTCAGAAAAAAGTGGCTGAAAATCCTGATTTTATTGCTGAAAATCTAAATGATATTTGCGCCTCTATCCAACATACAATCATTGAAATATTGATGGACAAATTGAAATTGGCCGTTACAGCAACGGGCATCAATAAAATCGCTATTGGTGGTGGCGTTTCTGCAAATTCTGGAATTCGAATAACATTGGCTGAAGCTGAAAATAAATACGGTTGGAAAACCTATATTCCAAAATTTGAATACACCACAGATAATGCCGCAATGATTGGAATTGTAGGTTATCAAAAGTTTTTATTAGAAAATTTTGAAACTTCAGATGTTGTTTCAAAAGCAAGAATTCAATTTTAATTTATATGCAATTATTCTACAATCCCAACATAAATGAAACTACCGAAAGCTTTTCTTTTGACAAAGAAGAAAGCAAACACATTATTAAAGTGATGCGTAAAAAAGGTGGTGATATATTATTTGTAACCAATGGTTTAGGTTTTTTATTTAAAACTGAAATTGTTTTGGGTTCTGATATAAAATGTACTGTTAAAATTGTATCCATTGAAAAATCGGAACAACCGAAATACCATTTGCATTTAGCGGTGGCGCCAACAAAAATGAACGACAGATACGAGTGGTTTTTAGAAAAAGCTACCGAAATGGGAATTTCAGAAATCACACCAATTATTTGTGATCATTCGGAACGTAAGTTTGTAAAAAGCGATCGTTTTGACAAAATAATCCAATCGGCAATGAAACAATCAGTGCAGTTTTATTTACCAAAATTAAACGAACCAATTACTTTCAAAGAGTTCGTAAAACAAAAAAAAGAAGGGTTACTTTTGATTGCGCATTGTGAAGAAACAGCTAAAAAATCATTAAAATCTGTTGTAAAACCAAACGAAAGTGTATCTTTATTAATTGGTCCTGAAGGCGATTTCTCCAATAAAGAAATTGCGCAAGCATTAGAAAACAATTATATTCCTGTGACTTTGGGCGCTACCAGATTACGAACAGAAACCGCTGCAATTGTGGCGTGTCACAGTATTGTTTTTATAAATGAAAATTAAAATGAAGGCTTTAAAAATCATCTTACTTGTATTAATTTCAAATTGTAGTTTTTCTCAAGAAATTGCTTTGTTAAAATACAGTGGCGGCGGCGATTGGTATGCAAATCCAACTTCTTTACCGAATTTAATTAAATATTGCAATCAGAATATAAATACGAAGATAAAATCGAAAAATGCAATTGTAACCCCAAGCAGTCCTGATATTTTTTCTTATCCTTATGTGCATGCAACAGGACACGGAAATGTCGTTTTTAGCCCTTCGGATGTTGAAAATCTTAGGAATTACATGACTTCGGGAGGTTTTCTACACATTGATGATAATTATGGAATGAATGAATATATTAGAAACGAGATTACAAAATTGTTTCCTAATAATGCTTTGGTTGAAATTCCTGCCAATCATCCAATATTTCAAAAACCAAATTCGTTTTCTGCTGGAATTCCTAAAATTCACGAACACGATGGTAAACGCGCACAAGCTTTTGGAATTTTCATAGACAACAGATTGGTTTTGTTGTATACGTTTGAAACCGATTTAGGCGATGGCTGGGAAGATGCCGATGTTCACAATGACCCATTTGAAGTACGAGAAAAAGCACTGAAAATGGGCGCTAACATCTTGAATTATATTTTTAATAATTAGTTTATAATAAGCAATTTGGATAGTTCACTTTTGCATCCTGAAATTCAAAAATTTATTACTGCCAATATTGGTGTTGATAGTTCCAAACTTGCCTTTCAAAAAAATCCATTTCCAGATGTTAATTGGATTGCTATATTAAATCAAATTGTCTCCAAAACAAAAGCGAAGGACAAACTACCAACTTTTTTTAGAACGGAAAATATCATTTACCCAAGCAAAATTTCAGTGGAGCAAACATCCTCTGAAAAAACGGCACAGTATAAGGCCTCATTAGTAAGTGGCAAAACTTTAATTGACTTGACAGGAGGTTTTGGTGTTGATGATTTGTATTTTTCAAAAGTAATGAAAAACGTTATTCATTGCGAAATTGATGAAGAATTATCAATGCTTGTACAACATAATTTTGAGGTACTTGGAATTCAAAATATGCAATGCGAATTAGGTGATAGTTATACATATTTGAATAAAAAGGAATCTAAATTTGATTGGATTTATATCGATCCTTCAAGGCGAAACGATGCGAAAGGCAAAGTTTTCATGCTTAAAGATTGTTTGCCAAATGTACCAGAATTATTGACGTTTTACTTTACAAAAACCGAAAATATTATAATAAAAACCGCACCAATATTAGACATTTCAGCGGGATTATTAGAATTATCAAACGTGAAATGCATTCATATTGTGGCCGTTGACAATGAAGTTAAAGAATTAATTTGGGAACTATCAAAGTTATTCATTGGTACTACAACTATTAAAACGGTCAATATTACAAATGAAAAAAGAGAAGAATTTGGTATCGAATTATATTCAAACGCCCATTTTTCAAATTATAGTTTACCCAAAAAATACCTTTACGAGCCCAATAGTGCCATACTGAAATCGGGGGGATTTGACGAAATTGGCATTCAATACCAACTTGACAAATTACATCAACATTCTCATTTGTACACATCGGATGAAAAAATTGATTTTCCGGGAAGGATTTTTGAAATTCAAGAAGTTTTTTCTTATGCTAAAAGTGAAATGAAATCCTTTTTAGAAAATAAAAAAGCGAATATTACCACTCGCAATTTTCCTGATAGCGTGGATGAAATTAGAAAAAAATGGAAAATAAAAGACGGTGGGAATTTATATTGTTTTTTCACAACCGATATGAATAACCATAAAATAGTTTTAATTTGCACCAAAATAAAATAAAATGAAACAATTACTATTTTTAATCATATTGCTACTTAATTTAAACTTATTTGCTCAAAGACCCTGTGAATACAATGTAAACGTTAAAGACAGTATTGGGATTTATAAAGAGACTAAAAGTAATATCGTGCACGAACGGGTATTTGGAAATACATCAAGTTATGTTTTTTTTTCATTAGTCTTAACGGATGATTTACCTACTTTAACGGTTCAAATTCTTAATAAAAGTAAAGATTTTATAAAAGTGAATTGCTTCGATAAAAATTCTAAACTCTTTTTCCAATTGGATAATGGAAAAATCATCACTTTAATTGCAACAGATCAAGAAAACTGTGGTGCTCCCGTAAAAGATGATCTAGGGTTTAATAACAGAATTTTATCGGGGACTTTTATGTTTTTGAAAGGAACATTAGAAGATTTGCAACAATCGCCTGTAACTTCAATGAGAATAAAATTTACCACGGAAACGATAGATTATATCTTTAAAAAAATATTAGTTTCAGAGTTGAATAGAGAAATTTATGCTCCGAGCACCTATTTCATGGATTATTTGTCTTGTGTTATTGATTAATCACACTTCCATTTAAAATTGGAAACTGGGTCTAATTTGGCGTTTTTCATATTATAATGCCACCATTCCGAATCAAAAGATTGAAAATCATACTGCAACAAGATTTTCTTCAAGAGTTTTCTATTATCCAAAATTACCTTAGAAAAGTTTTTGTTATTGTGACTCGCTTCAATTCCGAAAAAGTCAAATGGAGTTCCCATATCGAGTTCTACCCCGTTTTTATCTACCAATGAAATATCAACTGCTCCTCCTCTATTATGAATAGAGCCTTTACTCGGATTGGCAACATAGGTTGGATTAGAAACTATGGTCCACATTTTTTTCTGAATATCCAATGGGCGGTAACAATCGTATAATTTAATTCGATACCCTTTTTTTATGAATTTAGAATTGGCTTTAATAAGTGCTTTCACTGTTTTAAAACGCAGGTAACATTCCGCACAATCGTATACTTTGGCCTTCAAGAAATTATCTTCGGTAGCATATTTCATTTCATAAACAAAATCCAAGCTGTAATCATTAAGATTTACAAATGTGGTATCGTTTAAATCTCCAAATAGAGTTTTTTGGGAATTTAAACGTTCTGAAACTTCTGCATTAACATCAGATTTTTTTTGATTTTGTAAAGCCAAATTCGTTTTACAAGAAACCAAGAGTAAAAAACCCAATAATGCGCATTTTTTTATGACGGAGACCATATTTATTTTGTTATCTACTACAAAGTAGACTACCCCCAAAAAGTTAGGCACTATTTGGGTTCGGTCTAAAATTGCGTGGTTTTTTTTAGTGATTTTTATTCTCAACTCTTAATGTAAAAAATAGATAAACTTATTATTTTAAAGTCTTTGTCATTAGACCTTAAGATTTTTGACATTTGACTTTCTATTATCTCTTCGTCGTAAAAGACTAATTATCTCTAATCACATGTGCTACACCAGTAATTGTATGAGAACCAGTAGTATTAGTATAGGTCCCGTTAAACGTAATGTCGATGTATTGACCAATTGCACCAACGCTACTAAGGTTATACGAAACAGTATTAACCGTTTGAGCATTTATAGCCCCTGTATCAGAAGATTCTATTGAAAACATTGAAGAAGTATATATCCCTGGAACAATTGTATTCCCATAAAGATAAAATCCTTGGCTCGTAGTAGGTGAATTTA
>JBIPNF010000077.1:0-10038 GCA_044373885.1 Flavobacterium sp.
AGAGAACCCTTGTTTCTCTAATGAAAAGGCATATTTTGCAGGATTCCACTGTTGTGAAAAAGCATCAGCAGAAGTGGCAACTCCTTGATCTGCTAATCCCGCTGCTCTTGCATCGGCAGCAACTAATAGAAAAGGAACCCCCGTGGTTATTACCCTTTCTTGTGCTTTCACAAGCTGAACTGCTGATAAACAAAGTATTATTATGGCTATTCTTTTCATTCTATTTCAAAATTTATTAGACAAATATAGTACATTATTAAAGTATTACCAATTTTTCAAACTTTTCAGTTTTTTTGTTAGTCAAGGTTGATTTAACGGTTAATTTATATACGTAAACGCCTTTTCCTATTTTATCGCCAAAATCATCCCTGCCATCCCAAGAGATTTCTCGTGACAGAAATCCATCGGTTGTGACCAACTGATTTTTGGTCCAAACAATTTTCCCTGTAATGGTCATCACTTGGACTTGCACTTCTAAAGGTTCAAAAGGATGGTTGTGCGTGAACCAAAATTGGGTGTAATTCACAAATGGATTTGGATAATTCAACACATTTGTGAGTGTTATCGTTTCATCGCCAACCACAATAAATTGGATTTCGGCAGTGATTGGATTATTATAAACATCCCACGCTTTGAAAGTTATGGTGTGCAAGCCAACTGCTAATTCTCGAAATGGAAATCGCAATTTTCCTTTCTTGTAATTGTCAAGCTCCGTTTCATAATAATCATTCATTATATAAGGAGCGCTTTCATTTCCGTCTAAAATGGCTACAATATCATGGCCAATTCCACTTGCGGTGTTAATCCCGTTTTCATCTTCCAAAAACGCTAAAAAGAAAGGCGAGGCATTTGTAATTCCACCATTAACAAAAGTTTGGTCGTTCATGAATAACTTTGCTGTAGGCGCAGTGGTATCGGCTGTTGCCAATGTATTAATACCGCCAATTTTAATTGTAGTATCTACGCCCGTATTATCAACAAATGCTTGATTTTTTTTGGAATAAAAGCTGATTCGCCCATTTCCAACAGGTATTTTGATGTCTCTTGGAACTACAAAACCAAACTCAAACTGCCCGTTTGCAACCGATGCATTTCCTCTGAAAATTGTTTCTCCCAATGTCGTAAAATTAATGGGAGGACTGTTTCCGTCATTGTTGAAAGTGGCTTTAATAATGTTTTTATCAAAAATATTTACTGCCAAAGCACCACTATAAGATGGTAAAAGCATGTTATTTTCATCTGTAATTTCTCCTGAAAGTTTTACATAAGCCAAGGATTGAAAATCTGGAATTGTTCCTGTAATTGGAATGTCATTTACTTTCGTTAAACGGATTTTTGGTTTTGGAATGGCCAACATTAACGCAGGATCTCCAATATAAAAAACTACATTTGATGAAGAACTTGGATTGCTGTTTTTAGCCAATCGTAGTGCCTCTGCAATTGAAGTATATTGGTTGGAACCATAAGAAAATAAATATTCCGATAATTTATCATTAAAATATTCCGCCGATCCTTGACCTATAGAACGAATGGTTGTAATCATAGAAATGGCACCGCCTTTTGGATTCCAATAGGTATATTCCCCAGCAGTTGGTCGGTAGGGGTTATCAAACCTAGAAAAATCACAAGTTATGGTAATGAATAAAGGGTATTTATATTGATTACTCAAATTTTGTCCATCGGATTTCTCCCAAATTCGTTCGCCAGTTAAACCATCTTCGCCACCATGACCAAGATAATTAAAAACCAAAGCCCCTTTTTCAAATGCATTAAAAATTTCTTCTCTTGCTTTTGGATATCGATTTCCGCCTGATGAGGTTTCTTGAACATAAGAATCTAATAATACTTTTTTGATATTTATAAATGGTTTTTCCAATACTATTCTATCGGCCAATTGATTTTGTCTAAACTGTAAAGAAGCATCAGAAGATTTATCGGAATCATCGGAAATAGCAACATAGTTATTTCTCCAGTTGCCGTATGATTTACTATCATTGTATTCAAAAACCTTATTAATCATTTCTTCGGCTTGCGAAGTTGTGCTGGCTAACATTCTTCCTATGGTAATATCAATTCCTCCAAAATAGTACATAACATTTCCTTCTGTAGGATCCATGTATCCAAAAAAGTCATCAGATGCATAAGAAGATTCTCCACCAGTTGTACTATTTATAGCGTGATAAATTGGAACTATATTTGTGTTGTTTGGAATTCTATTTTTGTAATCAAAAGATGCATCTCCAAAAAGATTGATATATTGTACTCTTTTATCAGTAGTAGAAGCATTTTGATATACATATTTAATAAAATTTCGAATGGCCGCAATATCTTGCTTTCCCGAAGAAAATTCATTGTAAATGGTTTCTAAATTGACCACTTTGACATTCAATTGTGAGTAATTTCTGTGAAAAGCGGCTAATTTTTCAGCTTGAATATTTAAAAAGGAAGGGGTAATAATCAAATAGTCAACATCCTGAAAAACACCTTGCGCATTTTTGAAAATAGTGCCTTTCAAATCTTGATTGGCTACTTTTGTTTGTGATTCTTTTAGAGGGCTGTAAAAATCAGTTGCATCAATTGCGATATAATTCCGAGTTTCTCCCAAATTTGCTTTGAATGAAAACGTGCTCGAATTTGTATTTTCAACTTTCGTAGCATTGTAAATATCGGTAATATCCCAAACTTGTTTGATTCCCGACGCAGAATTCAATTGGTATTCTGCAATTCCAGATAACGTACTTGCTTCATTATATTGAAATCGGAATTGTTTTCCATAGCCGGTCAAGTTTCTTTTAGATTTTAATATAATATTATCCAAATAGGCTTTTGCCGATGGAACGCCATTATTATTGTAGGTCAATTTGATTTTAATCGTATTTGATGCGGAAATTGTTGTACTTAAGGGCAATGAAGCGATACTGAGTTCGGTTCCTGAACCCGGGCTAATTGCTGATAAATTGATTGTGCCGACCAATTGTGAATTGGATTCAACTTTGAATGAAGTGGCATTATACGCATCAGAACCTACATTAATATTTAGAGTAGCAAGGGAAGACGGAACTGCATTTGGTGTTTCAAATGTGAATTCTTGCTCGTTATTAATATTGAAAGGCTCCCCAAACCATTGTCTGCCGGATCTAACAATATTTATCAAATCGACTTCATGAAATTGGTAATCGTCAAAAGTGGTAATTATTTGTGTGGCTGGATTCGTTGGTTGAGGTAAATTTGAAATCCGTTTTCCTAAATTTCCATTTACTGTTGCATAATAATAGGATTTTGTGGCATATAAATTACTGTTGGTTTGACTTTCTGCATTCCAATTGTCAACTCCTTCTGCATAAAAAAGGATGTAATCTTCATCATTGAAAATGCCATCGCCTTCGCCGATAAATTGAATCGCATTTTCCGTTAAATCGGACGGGTAAAAAGTACTGTTCAATAAAGGAAGCATTCTGCCGCCATTTCCATAAATTTTTATGTTGCGAGGATCTGCATTTACATTTAAGCCGATTTGTCTCAAAAAACTTTTGGAAATTTTATAAACACCAGATTTTTCTACATAAAATCGATACCAATCACCAGAAGCTAGAATAGAATTTGAAATTACAGTAGTATTATTTGTTTCCAATGCGCTTTTAGAAACACTACTATTTAAAAAATAATAGGAGAAAGAAAGGATCTTTTTAAATCCGTCAGTATCTTTTATAATAGGCGATAAACTCAAATATGCAAATATTTTATCCCTCGCAATAGTTTGTTTAATTGTAGCATTTATGGAATTTGGAATTGCCGTTATATTTAAATCCCCAAGTTGAGATTGTGGAATAGGTTCAAAAACGATATTTGTAATTTGAAGAGAACTTTCATCAATTGGAGTACTTTGAGGTAGGTTTAGAGTGTAAGATATAGATTTGTTAGCGCTATTAAAAGTAAAGTTTTCTGATTTGAATTGCGGAACGATAAAGGAATAAGAATTAAAAGACACTTCAGTTTTTTGAATCCAATTCAACTTCACATCGCCTTTTTGTTGAGAAAAACAAGCGATAGAAAATAAGAGAAATAATAAAAATTTAACTTTCATAAGTAAAGTATAACGCTATTTTTTTTTAAATAGTGTGCGGATTAAATATAAATTTCGCCGCAATATATATAATAATTGTTTTATTTTTGCGTTCCTGTTGTGTGCTAAAGAAAATAATGGCACAAATAGTATTAAAATTTAAAAAAAATGTTGCGGTTTAATAGTTAATTATTATATTCGCCACAAATTTATTACCTTCTTTAAGTATGAAAGCAAACAAAAATGTAGTTATTAATGTAGTTCTAGGATTGGTTATTCTTTTGGGAGTTTCTAGTTGTAGTAAACAATCAAGTTCAAAAGGCGGATCATCAGCTACAGGTTGGAAAATCAATGATAAAAAAGGTGGTTTCCAATATAACAGTAAGTATAAAAAGCAAGCGACTGCTCCAGGACTTGTAATGGTTGAAGGTGGAACATTCACAATGGGAAAAGTTCAAGATGATGTTATGCACGATTGGAATAATACTCCAAATCAACAGCATGTTGCGTCATTTTATATGGATGAAACAGAGGTGACGAATTTAATGTATATGGAATACTTAGATTGGTTAAAAAGAGTATTTCCACCAGAAGAAGAGAATTACAAAAATATTTACCCGGGTGCTTTACCAGACACTTTAGTTTGGAGAAACAGATTAGGATATAATGAAACATATACCAACAATTATTTAAGACATCCTGCTTATGCGTCTTATCCGGTTGTAGGAGTGAATTGGATTCAGGCTGCTGAATTCAGTAAGTGGAGAACGGATCGTGTGAATGAAAATACCCTTGAAACAGAAGGTTATTTGAAAAAAGATGCTAAAATTGTTGATGTAAAAGCGGAAAGCACTTTTAGTACTGAAACGTATTTGAATGCCCCAAGTAAAACTTTTGGTGGTGATGATAAAATCGTATTAAAAGGACGTAAAAATTCTAAATCAAAACCGATTAAAGTAGCTGGAACTAAAGGGCAAGGAGCGACTACAAAAAATCCAACTGGTATTTATGCACAAAGATCTTCTGGTCTTATACTTCCAGAATACAGACTTCCAACAGAAGCAGAATGGGAATATGCAGCTGCAGCAGATATAGGGCAAAGAGAATACAATATCTATAAAGGTCAAAAGAAATATCCTTGGTCTGGTAGCTATACCCGTTCAGGTAAAAGAAAAATTAAAGGAGATCAATTGGCCAATTTCAAACAAGGAAAAGGTGATTATGGTGGAATTGCAGGATGGTCGGATGACGGTGCTGATATTACAAATGTTGTAAAATCATATCCGCCTAATGATTTTGGATTGTATGATATGGCAGGAAATGTTGCCGAATGGGTTGCCGATGTATACAGACCAATGGTTGATGATGAGGTAAGTGATTTCAACTATTTTAGAGGAAATGTATACACAAAAAATAAAATTGGTGATGACGGTAAAGTAGAATTAGTTACTGCCCAAACCATTGCTTATGATACTTTGCCAAATGGTAGAATTGTTGCAAGAAATGCTCCAGGTCAAATTGCTCAAGTGCCAGTAGACGAAAAAGAAACGTATTTAAGACAAAATTTTGATAAAAGTGATGAAAGAAACTATAGAGATGGTGACAAACAATCTAGTAGGTATTTCGACTTTGGAAATACAGATGAAGGAACAAAATTAATTGATAGTAAAAGAATGTATGATTCTCCAAAACACAATGTAACTGTTGATAGTTTGGGTATTATGGTTAGAAAATTTGACAAATCTAACAAAAGAACTACATTAGTAAACGACGATGTTAGAGTTTATAAAGGAGGTTCTTGGAGAGACCGAGCATATTGGTTAGATCCAGCCCAAAGAAGGTACTTTCCACAAGATATGGCGACTGATTACATCGGATTTAGATGCGCAATGTCAAGAGTTGGTCCAAAAGCAGACAAAAAGAAAAGAGCTAGAAATTAATTTTCAATCTCAAAATATAAATAAAAGCCCTTTCATTAGGGCTTTTATTGTTTAAAATCGTTTTATATGGATATTAAAATCATTCACAATTATTTTTTGAAATGCAAATCAATTTCGATAGATACCCGAAAAATTGAAGCAGATTCTTTTTTTGTTGCAATTAAAGGAGAAAACTATGATGCCAATACTTTTGCGAAAGAAGCATTAGAAAAAGGAGCCTCATTCGTAATTATTGACAACTCAGATTATTTTATAGATGAGCGAACAGTTGTTGTAAAGGATAGCTTGGAAGCTTTGCAGGAGTTGGCGCGGTACCATCGAAGCTATTTGAATATCCCTATAATAGCCTTAACTGGAAGTAACGGGAAAACAACCACTAAAGAATTAATTCAAGTTGTTTTGTCTAAAAAATATAGAACCAAAGCTACACTAGGAAATTTAAACAACCATATTGGTGTGCCACTTACTTTACTTTCATTTGACGAAAATACAGAAATTGGGATTGTTGAAATGGGGGCAAATCACCAGAAAGAAATAGAATTTTTATGTGAGATCGCTCAACCTGATTATGGATATATTACGAATTTTGGGAAAGCACATTTAGAGGGTTTTGGTGGAGTTGAAGGAGTTATAAAAGGCAAATGTGAGTTGTATAATTTTCTACTAAAACACCATAAAACAGTATTTGTAAATTTAGACGATAGTATTCAATTAGAAAAATCTATTGGAATAAAAGCCTATACTTTTGGAATTAATCAACCCAATGCGGATATTATTATTACAAGTGTAACCGCAAATCCATTTGTGGAAATTACCTTTTCAAATTGCAAAATTGTTTCTAATCTAATAGGGTTGTACAATTCTAATAATATTAATGCAGCAATTACAATTGGCACTTATTTTCAGGTTCCAATTTTTGATATTAAAGAAGCTATTGAAGGTTTTGTTCCAGAAAATAATAGATCCCAATTGTTGCGTATTAATTCAAATGAAATCATATTAGATGCCTATAACGCCAATCCAA
Source organism: Flavobacterium sp. (assembly GCA_044373885.1). Classification (GTDB taxonomy): domain Bacteria; phylum Bacteroidota; class Bacteroidia; order Flavobacteriales; family Flavobacteriaceae; genus Flavobacterium. Next base: position 7,028 of record JBIPNF010000077.1, read on the forward strand.
GTAGCATGGCTGTTGCAATTGAGAATTTTATTCAATTGAAAAAAACCAATAAAATTGCTGTACTCGGCGATATGTTTGAGTTGGGAGAAGAAAGTTTGAGCGAACACAAAGCGATTGTTTCTTTGCTTTTAGAAGAAAGTTCAATTACCACTTTTTTTATAGGAAAAGATTTTTATTCCAATAAAATGGAGCGTGAGAATTGCTACTTTTTTGAAAATTTCGAAGTTTTTTCCGAGTCTTTTGGAAAAATAAATTTTACAAATAGCATGATTTTAATTAAAGGCTCCCGAGGAATGGCTTTGGAGAGAACCCTTAAAGTTATTTCTTAAAAAAGGCAATAAAAAAGTCCAGATTTTTGTGAAGCTTTCTTAGTAGACTGTTCAGACGAAATACCGAACAGTTTGCTGAAAGATTATGAGAAGTTATTGGACTTTTTAGAAAGTAATTAACTTCTAAAGCACTTCAAAAGTTACGGGTAAGTTAGTCGGTGATTTTGATTTAACTTCAAATAAAACAGTAGATTTTCTAGATTTTTTTATTGAGTATATGTCATAAAAATTCAGTTATTAACCCACGAAAAAATGAATGTTGCGCGTGGGAAGTAATTACGGTTAGAAATAGTACTATGTTGATATATATTTTCATGAATTGTTAATGTGTTAAGTTACATTATTATTACAAACCAAATCTCGATTTAACGGCGTTATAATTAGTTGATACTTCAGAAGACAATAAAGCTCTATTGTAGATATTAACAATTGAATAGTCCCCAAACTGAACACCCCCTGATGCCCCCCAAGATTGACCTACAAAATACCCACCATTTGATGAGGATGTAACAGATGCACTAACAATACCAGATGCAATATTGACTCCATTCTTATATATATTTACTGTCTTAGTTAAACCATCAAAAGTTGCCAAAATATGTACCCATTGACCTGCCACTTCATTCATTGAAATGCTATTAGGTGTTGAGATAACCTTCCATCCACTATAATGAAAGCCAGCATTAAATTGGTATAAATTAGTGCCAAAATCAGAACCATTCCAATTATATATCAAAGCCATATTTACTGGATTTGATATTATCTTTTCTACAAATAATGCTCCACCTGATGTAGGTGGTGAACTTACTTTTACCCACATTTCAATAGTAAAGCTTGACAATAATCCAAATGAATTGCTTGTAGAGGCAACTCCGTAGATTGAATTACTAGTACTATTTAAATTTATCGACCCCGAAGCTGAATTATATGTAGCTAAATTGTTAATTGTAAAATTGGGCACCAAGCTATTTCCTCCAGTTGCCAAATTTGTCCATGTACTTCCTGAACCAGTATAGCTCGCTGGATTAGCTGCATCAAGATTTAGAATTAAGCCATTTGTTGTAATTGTAGGTGCTTGAAAAGGGATTACTGGAGCAACATAATTATTTTGTGCGCCGAACATAGTCCGCTGCGCATTGGAAGTGAGTGCAGATAGAAAGAAAAGTATGGTGAGGAGTTTTTTCATGATTTAAATTTAGAAAGAGCGGATAGCTAAAACATAGTTGGATGAAGTTTTAGCATCCTGATAAGTATTTGTACTAGAATTAGCATATAATGCATAAGCTAAATAGGCATAATCAGACCTTTCTGAAGACGACCAATGATTATGAGTTGCGAAATTACAATTGGGGAAATAGGCTGATTGTGTCGCAAAAAGAGTTAATTCATAAGCATTTGGTAAATACCAATCGGAAAATTGAGGAGTAGTTGTTACTCCACCTACAACAACCGCACCACTTAAATAAGTAGCTGCCCAATAGGCTGCCGACCTTTGTCCTGTTCCTGGATCGCCGTTACCATATGTAGGGACAGGTATAACATTTAATATCCTCTGTGTATTCAATTTCCCACCTAAGACACCATAGAAACTTGTGGTACCCACATAGGAACCTGATCCCCCTCCCCATGACATTGCTTGTCCGTTATTTAATTCTGTATTTGCACCAATCAATCCATGTGCTCCTCCATCCCAAACATAAAATACAATTCCACCACCGTAAGATTCACCAATTGTATGAGTGCTACCACTGCTAGCAGGTGTAGTCCAAGCTGCCGTTCCAGTTGCATTAATACTAAGTAATTGACCAGCTGTTGCATTATGTGCATTTGGATATGTCACGGTTCCCGCTGTTAGTGTTCCTGTTGTTTTAACATTTGCAATGGCAGTTGAGCCGGTTACTACTCCATCACCTCCTAATTGAATGGTATTTGCTGCGGTAGTCTCAGCCTTATATCCAATTGCAGTTGAATTATTACCAGCTGCTGAAGAATATGCTCCAATCCCTATTGCATTATTTCCAGTGCTATTAGCTGCGAAACCTATTGCAACAGATTGTGTACCTTGTCCTGATTGTGCAGCATTAGATCCTATAGCTACTGAATTTGCCCCTTGGGAGGTTTGACCTGCAGCATATCCAATGGCAATGGCTCCTGTACCCTGAGTAGATGTACCCGCAGCACCACCAACAGCCACAGCATATTGCCCTTGGCTAGTTTTCCCAGCTTCATTTCCAATAGAAACTGCATTTGGCCCTTGAGAGGTTTGACCTGCCGTATTTCCAATTGCAACCTTCGATCCAGCTAATCCTAATGCCGTTTGAATACCAGCTATAGTTGTTTGTCCTGTTCCACCATTTGCTACAGCTAAAGTACCTGTTAAAGAAGCAGCAGAAGAAACTGGAGTTACCCAAGCTAAAGTCCCACTTCCAGTTGTACTTAATACTTGGTTAGCTGTTCCATGTGCATTTGGATATGTAACTGTACCTGCCGCTAATGTTCCGCTTGCATTCACGTTTGTTGCAAATAAGTCTCCATTAACACCTAAACCACCAGCAACCGTTAAAGCTCCTGTTGTTTTACTTGTAGAAGCAGTAGTTGGTAATACAGATACATTTGATGGATTGATTTCTAAATAAGAATTGGCTGTTGAATTTGATGTTGCAATACGGAATTTCAAAGTTG
>JBIPNF010000261.1:0-3223 GCA_044373885.1 Flavobacterium sp.
CGTCGGCTTCTCTTGGAGTTAATGTTTCCAAAGAGCGCTCGATTTCGGTGCGTAAAGATTCTTGAATTAATTCACGATCTGGATTTGGAGATTCGCCTGAACGCAAAACGTCGTAAAGGTTAGAATCTTCACCTTCTACAAGTGGCGCATCCATTGACAAGTGACGTCCAGAGTTTTTCATTGACTCTTTTACGTCGTTTACCGTCATATCCAATTCCTTGGCAATTTCTTCGGCTGTAGGTGGTCTTTCGTTAGATTGCTCTAACAAAGCGTACATTTTATTAATTTTATTGATAGAACCAATTTTATTTAAAGGCAAACGAACGATACGAGATTGTTCTGCCAAAGCTTGCAAAATCGATTGACGAATCCACCAAACGGCATACGAAATGAATTTGAAACCACGAGTTTCATCAAAACGTTGTGCTGCTTTTATCAGTCCTAAATTTCCTTCGTTAATTAAATCGGGAAGGGTTAGCCCTTGATTTTGGTACTGTTTTGCAACGGAAACTACGAAACGTAAATTGGCTTTTGTCAATTTTTCAAGTGCAGCTTGATCTCCGGCTTTAATTTTCTGAGCCAATTCTACCTCTTCATCGGCAGTGATCAAATCTACTTTTCCAATTTCTTGTAAATATTTGTCTAACGATGCCGTTTCACGGTTGGTTACCTGCTTGGTGATTTTTAATTGTCTCATAATTTCTATTCCTTTTTAGGTATTGAGGTAGTTATACGTTATTAGTTACAAAAAAGTTACAAAAAAAATGAATTATTTTTTTAAAATTAAAAACCCCCAATTCTATTGAATGAATTGGGGGTTTATTTAAATCTAATTATATTTAAGACTCACGTGGAGGTCTTGGCAATAATGCTTTTCTAGAAACTTTTTCTTTTCTAGTTTTTGGATCTACACCTAAGTATTTCACCATAAATACATCACCCATATTCACTACATCAGAAACATTTTCTGTGCGTTCCCAAGCCAACTCAGATACGTGAAGCAATACTTCGTTTCCAGGAACTGCAGTATATTCTACCACCGCACCAAAATCAAGCATTTTAATAACTTTCACTTCGTATGATTCGTTCATTTGTGGTTTGAAAGTGATGGATTCAATTTTAGCCAATACCGCTGCAATTCCAGCAGGATCAGTACCTAAAATTTCTATTACACCTTCTTCGTTTACCTCATTGATTACGATAGTAGTTCCAGTAGCTTTTTGTAATTCTTGAATTACTTTTCCTCCAGGTCCGATTAACGCTCCAATAAAGTTGCCAGGAATTGTTCTAGTGATAATTTTTGGTGCATACGTTTTAACATCTTCTTTTGGAGACGCAAGTGTATCAGTAAGTATTTTAAGAATATGCAAACGACCGTCACGGGCTTGTGCCAATGCAGCTTCCATAATTTCATATTTCAATCCATCAATTTTGATGTCCATTTGACACGCTGTAATTCCTTCAGAAGTTCCAGTTACTTTGAAATCCATATCTCCTAAATGATCTTCATCACCTAAAATATCAGATAATACCGCAAAACGTTCTCCATCTGTAATTAATCCCATTGCAATTCCAGAAACAGGACGAATCATTTGAATACCCGCGTCCATTAATGATAATGTACCTGCACAAACAGTAGCCATTGAAGACGAACCGTTAGATTCTAATACTTCAGAAACCACACGAATAGTGTAAGGACAATCCGCAGGAATCATATTTTTCAAGGCTCTTTGTGCCAAGTTTCCGTGACCAACTTCTCTTCTTGAAGTTCCTCTCAATGGACGCGCTTCTCCTGTAGAAAATGGTGGGAAATTATAGTGCAAGTAGAATTTTTCTTCTCCTTGTTGAGATGGTGAATCAATTTGGTTTGCTTCTCTAGAAGTTCCTAAAGTAGCTGTTGCCAATGCTTGAGTTTCTCCACGTGTAAACAAAGCTGATCCGTGAACAGATGGTAAATAATCTACTTCACACCAGATTGGTCTGATTTCTGTAGTTTTTCTACCGTCTAAACGAGTTCCTAAATCTAAGGTTACGTTACGAACTGCTTCTTTGTTTGTTTTGTAAAAATATTTACTTACTAAATCACCGTTTTCAGCTAATTCTTCCTCTGTAAACAACGCTTTAACTTCGTCTTTTACAGCGTCAAATGAAGCGGTACGTTCTTGTTTTGATGAACCTTTACTTGCAATTGCATATATTTTATCGTAAGCTGCTGCTTTTACTTTTGCATAAATAGCATCATCTGTTTTTTCAGTTTCGTAAGTACGAACTTCTTTTTTTCCAAATGCAGCTTGCAAACGTTCTTGCGCAGCAATTTGGTTTTTAATGTGTTCGTGAGCAAATTTAATTGCTTCCACCATTTCTGCTTCTGAAATTTCTTTCATTTCCCCTTCTACCATTGCGATAGAATCTGTTGAAGCTCCAATCATCATATCAATATCAGACAATTCTAATTGAGCACGACTTGGGTTGATTATGAATTTTCCATCGATTCTTCCAACTCTAGCTTCAGAAATTAAAGTTTCAAAAGGAATGTCAGACAATGCAAGCGCTGCCGAAGCGGCTAAACCTGCTAATGCATCTGGCATAACATCATCATCATAAGACATCAACTGAATCATAACTTGAACTTCTGCGTGATAATCACTTGGAAAAAGTGGACGTAAAACACGGTCAACTAATCTCATTGTTAGCACTTCGTTATCACTTGGACGTGCTTCTCTTTTGAAGAAACCTCCAGGAAAACGTCCTGCTGCCGCAAATTTTTCACGATAATCTACCGTAAGTGGTAAAAAGTCGATTCCTGGACTTGCTTTTCTTGAGGATACAACTGTTCCTAAAATAACAGTTTTACCAATTCTAACTACTACAGATCCGTCAGCTTGTTTCGCCAAACGACCTGTCTCGATTGTGATGTTTCTTCCATCACCTAAATCGATACTTTCTACAAATAATTGTGGAATCATAAATTTTCCTTTTTTAATTTTACATTGGTTTCCTGCCTGTCGACAGAATTGTTGTGTTGTTTGTTCCGACGAGGCGGATTGCGTAGTTAATGTTTAAAATCCAATGAAAAACCAAACTTTTTTTATTCTTTTATTTGCCCTTGGGCTAAAAACAAAAAGAGGCGCGTGTGCACCTCTTTTTTATTGATTATTTTCTAATATTCAATACTTTGATAATCTCACGATATCTGTTGATTTCAGTTTTCTTCAAGTAATCA
>JBIPNF010000262.1:0-3185 GCA_044373885.1 Flavobacterium sp.
AGAAAGTTATTTTTTATTCCTTCACGCAATGACTCGATAGCTCAGTTGGTAGAGCACATCACTTTTAATGATGGGGTCCTGGGTTCGAGCCCCAGTCGGGTCACAAAAAAAGTTGAGCATAAAGCTTGACTTTTTTTATTTTCGGCCACGTGGAGAAACGGTAGACTTGCCAGCTTGAGGGGCTGGTGCTCGCAAGGGCGTGTGGGTTCAAATCCCACCGTGGTCACGAATAAAAAGAAATGCCAAAAACAAATAATCAAGCTTGCTTGAAATTAATTGTTTTTGGCATTTCTTTTTTCAAAGCGGAGCTTTGTTGGGAAAGACGAAGTCAATCCTTTGTGAAATATCTATTAGCTATTTATAGGGTTCTACTAAACATTTACTAAACAAAATTAAAAAACGCGATTCAAAAGAGTTCTTTCATGAAATAATTCCAGTTTTCCATAACTAATTTAGGCTTATTAAAAGATTTAATGATTTAAAAAACAATGATTTGCAGATGTAAATTCACTAATCAATTATTTTTTTGTAGGTTTGTAAAAATGTTTTTATACAAGCCAAATCATGAATCAATTATCTGCAGTAGTTATAAAAAGTTCCGAAATTCTTTTTAAAGAAACCGTAACTTACGACCTATTAATCGCCTTAATAACAGGCGTTTTGTCCTGCCTTATTTTCTTTGGAATTTTAAGAATTTTTAGACCTAATATTAAAACCTGTAATGTAATTTGCAAAAAAGAGATTACAGATTCATCAGGCAATAAATCCAATCAATATTCTATAAAATTTTATAATATGACTTTTTCAGATATTGAAAATGTATCTGTTGATTTGTTTTTAATGGAAGATTATTTTCATGGAACTGCTAAAAATTATAAATACAAAAAACTTAATCTTGCACAGCCAGAATTCAAATATCTAACAGGTAGAATCAATAGAAATAAAGAAAGATATGACAACTGCGTACAAATGGTCATAGTAGAAGATTTGGAGAAAATTTGGAATGGTTCCAAAGAATGGTTACACCTTCAGATTGACTCTACACATTCTAAAAGTGGGAGAAGAAAAGTAAAAGTACAACTTTACAAAGATCCAAATAATACTATTAAAAACGGAAAATTTGATTCCGGAGAAAACTTTAACATAATAAAAAATTAAAATAATATACAATTGTATTTTATATCTTTTAATTTTAATACATTTACGAGTAATAAATAATTAAGAAAAATAATTTAAAACACACAGACTATGAAAAATGATATAATTTTCGAGTAATTTATAAAATAAAGATTATCTAAAAAAATAGAAGAAACCACTTTAATAGTGGTTTTTTTTTACCCAATCCACAACCACCTTGCTTGAAATTGTTTTATTTGGATTTCTTTTTTCAAAGCGGCCCTTTGATTTCATTTGAAGTACAAGTTAGATGCGCGCACTAACTGAGTAAAATTTACTAAAAAGACATCGCTTTTAATGTTGGTAACACTTTCCATTTGAACTTGTAACCATTCTTATACATCTTGACCCACCTTTTCTTGTTCCAGAGCATTGAACTTTTTCAGATTTACTTTCGGAACTTGTGTTGCTCGAAATGACACTCGTTTTACTTTGTTTCGAACTAATTACTTTATAAGTGCCGTCATCAAACAACATTACTTTTTTACCTGATTCCGTTGTTGCGATTTCTTGAGCTTTTGCTACATTAAATGCAAAAATAACAAGAGCAGTTACAATTATTTTTTTCATTTTTTATGATTTTTAATAAACTCAAATATAACTTTAATATTTATTTTAAACAATTTATAATGTAATTTAAAAAAAGCAACCTTTCAGTTGCTTTTTACTATTCCCTTCCAATAAATTATTTTTGGTTGTATTTTTCTTTGTATTTGCTGTACAGTTTCGTTTGGTGCGAATTCAAATTAATTTTTCTGCCTTGAATGAAAGCTTCTGTCAATTTGTTGGTTCTCATGTCTAGCGCATCGCCTTCGGATATAAATAAAGTGGCGTCTTTTCCTTGTTCCAACGTGCCACACTGGTTGTCAATTCCCAATATTTTAGCCGTATTAGAGGTGATTAATTGCAACGCTTGTTCTTTGTCCAAGCCATACGCTGCGCAGGTTCCTGCAAGAAAAGGCAAGTTTCGAGTTTGCATGCGTTCCATTCCTCCACTATTTTCAAGTCCCACAAGCAGGCCTTTGTTAGTTAAAATACGAGCCATTTTATAAGGTAAATCTACATCTTGATCGTTGCTTTCTGGCATGTCGTGAACGTTTTTCAAGAGTACACCAACATTATTTTCTTGTAATAAAGCAGCGGTTTTATAAGCGTCATAACCACCCACAATTACGATTTTCTTAATTTGGTACCGTTTCGCTAATTGAACCGCATCGATAATTTGTTTTTCTTCATTGGCATGAACAAACAACGTTTGTGTTCCATCAAAAATTCCTTTCATCGCTTCAAAAACCAAGTTTCTTTCGCTTGAATTGGTTGCAGCATACGCTTTTGAATTGTCAAAAAACAAGGCAATCTCGTCTAGTTTTTTAGTATATTCTTTGTTGGCTTCAGTTGTTCCTGGTTCGGCCCACCAACCGCTTCGTTTCATGGTCGTTGGAAAATTCAAGTGAATCCCGTCATTTTCTTTTATCAAAGCATCGCTCCAATTCCAAGCATCGAGTTGTACAATCGACGATGTTCCAGAAATGGTTCCACCACGCGGGGTAATTTGAGCCATCAAAATTCCATTAGGACGGGCACTTTCTATTACCTTAGAATCTGCCGTAAAGGCAATAATGCTTCTAATGTGGGGATTCATATCACCGATTTCGCTTTCATCATCCGAGGATTTCACCGCATCAACTTCTACCAATCCTAAAGTGGAATTTGGCGCGATAAAACCAGGATAAACGTGTTTTCCTGAGGCGTCAATTGTAATGTCAAATGCTTCCCTTGAAAATTTTACGGTTTTGGCATCCGCCACGACTGTGATTTTTCCGTCTTTGAAACCAATAGCGCTGTTTTCGATAACTTTTCCGTTGCCCAAATGTGCAAAACCGTTAAGTATCAAAATGGATTTTGTTTCTTTATTTGCTGGGATTTGTTGTGCATTTATGGTTGAAAGCAAACCAAAAAATACTGCTAGTATGTTGTATATTTTTCTCATTTTTATTGTTCTAAAGTAT
>JBIPNF010000263.1:0-3175 GCA_044373885.1 Flavobacterium sp.
AAAGGGATTTGTCTTTGGCCTATTCTCCAGGAGTTGCTGAGCCATGTTTGGAAATTGTAAAAGACGTAAATAATGTTTATAAATACACGGCTAAAGGGAATTTAGTAGCTGTAATCACTAATGGGACAGCTGTTTTAGGCCTCGGAGATATTGGCCCAGAAGCATCAAAGCCAGTAATGGAAGGAAAGGCTTTGTTGTTTAAAATATTTGCTGATATAGATGTTTTTGATATTGAAGTTGACACCAAGGACATAGAAGCTTTCATAGCTACCGTAAAAAACATTGCACCCACTTTTGGTGGTATAAACCTTGAAGATATTAAAGCTCCAGAATCTTTCGAAATTGAAAGACGTCTAGTAGAGGAATTAAATATTCCAATAATGCACGACGACCAACACGGAACTGCAATTATCTCTTCGGCTGCATTATTGAATGCTTTAGAGTTAGCTAAAAAGAAAATTGAAGATGTAAAAATTGTTATATCTGGTGCTGGTTCGGCAGCTTTGGCATGTGCCAATTTGTATGTTTTATTAGGTGTAAATCCCGATAAAATTACAATGTTTGATAAAGAAGGAGTTTTGTCAAACGACAGAACAGATTTGTCGGATTTGCAAAAAAGATATTGCAAAGGATTAAAAGACAGTACTTTAAAAGAAGCGCTATTGGGCGCCGATATTTTCTTAGGGCTTTCTGCAGGAAATATTTTATCGCCAGATATGCTGCTAGGAATGGCCCAAGACCCGATTGTTTTTGCAATGGCAAATCCAATTCCAGAAATTGACTATGATGTTGCCATAGCCACAAGAAAAGATATTATAATGGCAACTGGACGATCTGATCATCCAAATCAAGTGAACAATGTACTTGGATTTCCCTATATTTTCAGAGGTGCTTTAGATGTTAGGGCTACAAAAATTAACGAGGCTATGAAAATGGCCGCAGTTAAAGCGTTAGCGTCCTTAGCAAAAGAAACAGTTCCTGAACAAGTAAATATTGCTTATGGAGAAACAAAATTAATTTTTGGTCGTGATTATATCATTCCGAAACCATTTGATCCACGATTAATTTCCACTGTTGCGCCTGCAGTTGCGAGAGCAGCAATGGAATCGGGCGTGGCTTTGCATCCTATTTTGGATTGGCAGAAATACGAAGAGGAATTATTAGACCGGTTGGGTTCAGACAATAAAATGGTACGTCTTTTGGCAAATAGAGCAAAAACAGAACCGAAACGAGTTGTATTTGCAGAAGCTGATCATCTTGATGTTTTGAAAGCTGCTCAAATTGCTTATGAAGATAAAATTGCTTTTCCAATTTTATTGGGAAATAAAGAAATAATAGTAGAACTAAAAGAAGAAATTGGATTTGATGCCGACATTCCCATATTTGACCCTAAAACAAATGGAGAAGACAAAAGAAGAAATCATTATGCTGAAATTTTTTGGAAATCAAGACAACGCAGAGGAATTTCACTTTTAGATGCTCAAAAATGGATGCGAGAACGTAATTATTTTGCAGCAATGATGGTCAATGAAGGAGATGCAGATGCAATGGTTTCCGGATATTCCCGAAGTTATCCATCTGTTGTTAAACCAATTTTACAATTAATTGACAAAGCGCCTGGTATTTCTGTTGTTGCAACAACCAACATGATGATGACCAACCGTGGGCCTATGTTTTTGTCGGATACCGCAATAAATCCAAATCCATCTTCTAATGATTTAGCAAAAATAGCCTTGATGACTGCAAAAACAGTTCGTATGTTTGGTTTAGAACCCGTAATAGCCATGATTTCTTTTTCTAATTTTGGGTCATCAATAAATGAAAGTGCTAGTAAAGTTAGAGAAGCTGTAAAATTTTTACATGAAAATCATCCTGAATTACTAGTTGACGGAGAACTTCAAGCTGATTTTGCTTTAAATCCTGAGATGCTAAAAGATAAATTTCCATTCTCAAAATTGGCAGGTAAAAAAGTGAATACATTAATTTTTCCCAATTTAGAATCTGCAAATATTACCTATAAACTATTAAAAGAATTATATAAGGTAGATTCTATTGGTCCAATTATGTTAGGAATGGATAAGCCTGTTCACATATTTCAATTGGGAGCCAGCGTAGAAGAAATGGTCAATATGGTTGCAGTTGCAGTTGTTGATGCACAAGAAAAAGATAAGAGAAATAAAATAAAATAGTTTGTTTCAAAAAAGCACTATTTATATATAATGACTAAGAATATTTTCAATTGAAGATTTTTCTTATATTTGAAAATTACTTAATAAAATGATAGCACACTTACAAGGAAAATTAGTAGAAAAAACGCCCACGGAAGTCATTATTGATTGCAATGGTGTCGGCTATCACGTAAATATTTCTTTGCATACGTATTCCTTACTTCCTGCATCGGATGCTATAAAATTGTTCACTTACCTCCAAATCAAAGAAGACTCACACACGCTTTTTGGATTCGTAGAAAAATCAGAACGCGAAATTTTTAAAATGTTGCTTTCTGTTTCTGGAATTGGTGCAAGTATAGCCCGAACAATGTTGTCTTCATTGGAACCAAAACAAATTATACACGCAATCGCCTCTGCAGATGTCGTAACGATTCAATCTATTAAAGGAATTGGAAGTAAAACAGCACAAAGAGTAATATTGGATTTAAAGGACAAAGTGTTAAAATTGTATGATTTAGACGAAGTTTCTATGAGTCAAAGCAATACAAACAAAGATGAAGCGTTATCTGCTTTGGAGGTTTTAGGATTCGTAAGGAAATCGGCCGAACGAGTAGTTGAAAAAATTGTAAAAGAAAATCCTGACGCCACAGTAGAAAACGTAATAAAATTGGCCTTAAAAAACTTATAGTACTTGAAAACATTTTACATAAAAAACGTAAGTTTATTCATAAAAACAACTATTTTTTTACTTGTTTTACTTTCTGATTTTACCCTACAAGCACAGGTTGACGAAGCTGTTCAAGATTCTACAAAAACAGGATATTCGGTTGGTCAAATAGGTATTCCGAATCCTCCTAGTGTAGTAGATTTATATGTGTATGACCCAATAACAGATCGGTATGTCTTTACGAGTTCTGTAAGTGGTTTTTCGGTTAATTACCCAGTAATTCTTACTCCTAAAGAATACAATGCAATGGTTTTGAGAGAATCCATGCATGCCTATT
>JBIPNF010000264.1:0-3174 GCA_044373885.1 Flavobacterium sp.
AAAAAGAAGCTATCAATCATTTTGTTAAAGTTTTGAAAGAAGCTTTAGAAGAATTAAAAGCATAAAACTATGAATTTCATCTCCTTAAACGACATCGATTCCTTGGAAAAATGGGTTTCTGAATCCTTAGAAATAAAGAAAAATCCATTAAAAAATAAAAAATTGGGGAAAAACAAAACCCTAGGAATGTTGTTTTTTAATCCAAGTTTAAGGACCCGTTTGAGTACGCAAAAAGCGGCTTTGAATTTAGGAATGAATGTCATGGTTATGAACTTTACAAACGAAGGCTGGACGTTGGAGTTTGAAGACGGTGCCATAATGAATCAAGGCGCTTCGGAGCATATCAAAGAAGCGGCTGAAGTAGTTTCTCAATATTGTGATGTTATTGCAATTCGTGCTTTTGCAGAATTAAAAGACAAGGAAAAAGACAATTCTGAGGTTGTAATTTTAGGTTTTTTGAAACATGCAACCGTGCCAATAATCAACATGGAAAGTGCTACGGGACATCCTTTGCAAGCGCTTGCAGACGCTATTACAATGGAAGAATTCAAAACAAATCACCGACCAAAAGTAGTGCTAACATGGGCGCCACATCCAAAAGCATTGCCCCAAGCGGTACCGAATTCTTTTGTGGAAATGATGCAACTTCAAGAGGCTGATTTTGTAATCACGCACCCAAAAGGATACGAGCTAAATCCTGCAATCACTAAAGATTCTAAAATAGAATACGACCAAGATAAAGCTTTTGAAAACGCCGATTTTATCTATGCAAAAAATTGGAGTAATTATAACGAATACGGTCAAATCACCAATTCAGATCCCAATTGGACTGTTACTGCTGATAAAATGAAGTTGACCAATAATGCTAAATTTATGCACTGTTTGCCCGTTAGAAGAAACGTAATTGTTGCCGACGAGGTTATTGATAGCGACAATTCTATTGTGATGAATCAGGCTAATAATCGTACTTATTCGGCACAATTGGTATTACAAAAAATTCTGAAAGATGGAAAATAAAGTGCCATTAGCAGTTCTAAAAATAGGAGGGAACATAATTGATAATCCTATTGAATTAACAAAATTTCTATCTGATTTTTCTGAAGTAGATGGGTACAAAATACTCGTACACGGCGGCGGAAAATTGGCTACAAAAATGGCCGAAAGTATTGGCTTAACTCCGCAATTAATTGATGGCCGCAGAATTACGGATGCGCCAATGCTTGATGTGGCCGTAATGACATATGCTGGCGCAATTAACAAAAATATTGTTGCCCAATTGCAAGCGTTGAATTGCAATGCAATTGGATTTACTGGTGCTGATGGAAATTTAATTCTATCCGAGAAAAGAAACCATCCAACGATTAATTTTGGATTTGTTGGTGATGTAAAAAATGTGAATTCAGAACTATTGCAAGCCTTGCTTTCTATTGGAATTTCGCCTGTTTTTTGTGCAATTACTCACGATAATAAAGGGCAGCTTCTGAATACCAATGCCGATACGATTGCAAGTGAAATTGCAATTTCTTTGAGTGCCATTTTTGAAGTTTCGCTTCTTTATTGCTTCGAAAAACAAGGTGTATTGGCAGATTCTGAAGATGAAAATTCCGTTATTTTGCAAATTAACGAACAGAATTACAAAGAATTATTAGAGAAAAAAGCAATTCACTCAGGAATGATTCCGAAAATGGACAATTGTTTTTATGCCTTAAATAAGGGTGTAGAAAAGGTAATTATTGGAAGTCCAAATTTGTTATCTAAGGAGAATTCAATTTTCACTACTATTAAACTATAAATTTAATGAAATCAATAGAAAATATTACAATAGAGGCAATTGAGTTATTAAAAAAACTTATAGAAACGCCTTCTTTTTCAAGTGAAGAAGAAAACACGGCCTTATTAATAGAAGCTTGGTTTACGGAAAACAAAATTCCTTTTGAGCGAAACATCAACAATATTTGGGCTTACAATTTGCATTTCGACAAATTAAAACCCACGCTTTTATTAAATTCACATCACGATACGGTAAACCCAAATCAGGGATATACCATCGACCCTTTTGCTGCCATTGTTGAAGGTGACCAGCTTTTTGGACTCGGTAGTAATGATGCCGGAGGTTGTTTGGTTTCGTTACTCGCAGCTTTTACGCACCTTTATAAATCTGAAAATTTATCGCATAATATTGTGATGGTGGCATCGGCAGAGGAGGAAAGTAGCGGTCAAAACGGACTGAATAGTGTGTTGAAATTCTTGCCCGATTTGGAATGCGCCATCGTTGGCGAGCCTACGCAAATGCAATTGGCAATAGCTGAAAAAGGGTTGGTAGTTCTTGATATTCAGGTGCTTGGAAATGCAAGTCACGCAGCTCACGAAAATTCAGACAACCCGATAATGAATACAATTGCCATTTTGGATTGGTTTAAAAACTATAAATTCGATAAAATTTCAGATGTTTTGGGGTCTGTAAAAGCAACTGTAACTCAAATTAATTCGGGCAAACAACACAATGTGGTGCCGTCAGAATGTAATTTGGTAGTTGATATTCGTGTCAACGAAAAATACACCAATCAGGAAATCGTGGATATCATCAATCAAAATATCGATGCTTTGGTACAACCACGTTCATTAAATTTGAAATCGTCCTCCATTCCTCAAAATCATGGATTGGTTCAAGCAGGAATCGCATTGGGAAGAACCACTTATGGGTCGCCAACGTTGTCGGATCAATCGGTTTTAGAGTGCCAATCGTTGAAGTTAGGGCCAGGGAATTCTTTGCGATCTCATACTTCAAATGAATTTATTTATATTTCTGAAATTGAGGAAGGTATAGAAATTTATATTAAAATATTAAATGCTTTTTTAAAGCCATAATAGTAGGAGCTATTTCCCGCTATTCGTTGCAATCCACGATAATGTTCGTGCCTCACATCACCGTGGGATTTCCACTACTATCAGGGCTAGGGCTTTTGGTAAATTAGAAATTTTTAGTCAAAAATTAAAATCATAATACTATGAAACTTTGGGATAAAGGAATACCAACAGACAAAAAAATAGAACAATTCACAGTTGGAAACGATAGAGAATTGGATTTAGTTTTGGCTAAATACGACGCAATTGGTTCCATTGCTCACGCAAAAATGTTAGCTGAAATTGGGCTTTTATCACCTGCTGAAGCTG
>JBIPNF010000265.1:0-3169 GCA_044373885.1 Flavobacterium sp.
GGAAAGTCCATTTCCATTGAAGAATACAACGAAGCGTGCAAGAGAACCGTAATGCGGTACACCGATGTTTGGAACGATTTAACTGAAAAAATGGGCTATTGGGTAGATATGGAAAATCCATATGTGACTTATAAATCCAAATATATGGAATCCGTTTGGTGGATTTTGAAACAAATCTACAACAAGGATTTGATGTACAAAGGCTACACAATTCAACCGTATTCACCAAAGGCAGGAACAGGATTATCATCTCACGAAGTGAACCAACCGGGAAGTTACAGAGACGTAACGGATACCACGGTAGTGGCGCAGTTCCTCACCTCTCCCGAAGCTTCGGGACTCTCCGAAGGAAAGGGAAGCGAAACGGAAAATTCTGTTGGAAAAGCATTTGGTTTTAGCGCAACGTCACCCTTCCCTCTGGGGGCCGATGGGGATGGGATTTATTTCTTAGCTTGGACAACAACACCATGGACTTTGCCATCAAACACTGCATTAACAGTAGGGCCAAAGATTGATTACGTTTTAGTTGACACTTTCAATCAATACACCTATTTGCGTTCAAAAGTAATTTTGGCTAAAAATTTAGTTGGAAAACAATTTGCAAAAGGCTTTTTTGCAAGTACTGAAAATGTCGATTTTGAAAACTTTAAAGCGAACGACAAACAAATTCCATATCAAGTTCTTGCCGAATGTAAAGGCGCTGATTTAGTTGGAATTCGTTACGAACAATTAATGAAATTTGCGTTGCCATACCAAAACCCAGAAAATGCTTTTAGAGTAATTGCTGGGGATTTTGTAACTACCGAAGATGGAACAGGAATTGTACATACCGCGCCAACTTTTGGTGCTGATGATGCTAAAGTTGCTAAAGAAGCAGTTCCAGAAGTACCGCCAATGTTGGTTTTAGATGAAAACGGCAATCCAGTTCCGTTAGTAGATTTGCAAGGAAAATTCATCAATGGTTTAGGAAGTTATTCAGGAAAATACGTTAAAAACGAATATTACAATGATGGCGAAGCTCCTGACCGTTCTGCCGATGTGGAAATTGCCATTCAGTTAAAAGAGGAAAACAAGGCCTTCAAAGTTGAAAAATACGTACACAGTTATCCACATTGTTGGAGAACCGATAAGCCTATTTTGTATTACCCTTTAGATTCATGGTTCATAGAAATTACAAAAATTCGCGATAGAATGTTTGAACTAAATGAAACCATCAACTGGAAGCCAAAAGCTACTGGAGAAGGACGTTTTGGGAATTGGCTAAAAAATTCCAACGATTGGAACTTATCACGTTCAAGATATTGGGGAATCCCTTTGCCGATTTGGAGAACCGAGGACGGGACAGAAGAAATTTTGATCGGTTCGGTTGAAGAATTATACCATGAGACAGAAAAAGCGATTGCTGCAGGTTTCCAAAAAGTAAATCCTTTTAAAGGTTTTGAAATTGGAAATATGAGTGAAGAAAATTACGATTTGGTCGATTTGCATAAAAATGTTGTTGACGAAATTACGTTGGTTTCAACTTCGGGAAAACCGATGAAACGCGAAGCCGATCTGATAGATGTTTGGTTTGATTCAGGCGCAATGCCCTATTCACAATGGCATTATCCATTTGAAAACAAGGACAAAATTGACGAAAACAAAGATTTTCCTGCTGATTTTATTGCAGAAGGTGTCGATCAAACGCGCGGTTGGTTTTATACATTGCACGCCATTGGAACATTGGTTTTTGATAAAGTGGCTTATAAAAATGTAGTGTCAAACGGTTTAGTATTGGACAAAAACGGACAAAAAATGTCGAAACGTCTAGGAAATGCTGCCGATCCATTTGAAACATTGAATGAATATGGCCCCGATGCTACACGTTGGTACATGATTTCGAATGCAAATCCATGGGACAATTTAAAATTTGATTTAGAAGGAATTGCCGAGGTTCGTCGAAAATTCTTTGGAACATTGTACAATACGTATTCGTTTTTTAGTTTGTACGCCAATATCGATAATTTTAAATATTCCGAAACTTCAATTCCTGTAAACGAAAGACCTGAAATTGACCAATGGATTATTTCAGAATTGAACACATTAATAAAAGTGGTCAATGAAGCTTACGCCGATTATGAACCCACAAAAGCGGCTCGTGCTATTTCAGATTTCCTTCAGGAAAATTTAAGTAACTGGTATGTACGTTTGTGTAGAAGACGGTTCTGGAAAGGTGAATACGGACAAGATAAAATTGCAGCATACCAAACATTATATGAGTGTTTGTTGGCTATTAGCAAGTTAGGCGCGCCAATTGCTCCCTTTTTTATGGATAAATTATACAGAGATTTAACATTAGCAACACAAACAGAGCAATTTGAAAGTGTACATTTGACTGACTTTCCGCAAAGCGTTGAAAAGTATGTTGATAAATCGTTGGAGAGCAAAATGCAAAAGGCACAAACCATTTCATCATTGGTTTTATCGCTTCGTAAAAAGGAAATGATAAAAGTACGTCAGCCATTGCAAAAGATAATGATTCCAATACTTGACGAGAGTCAACGTACTGAAATTGAGGCGGTTTCCGACCTAATAAAAGCAGAGGTAAATGTAAAGGAAATTGTGCTTCTGGACGATGCTTCTGGGATATTGGTTAAGCAAATTAAACCTAATTTCAAGACGTTAGGCCCTCGATTTGGAAAGGACATGGGATTGATTGCCAAAGAGATACAAAGTTTTTCATCGGAACAAATTAATAAATTTGAAAGAGATGGAACAATTAGTATTATTATTGCAGAAAAATCCATAAATTTATCTTTGGAAGAAGTTGAAATTTCTTCACAGGATATTGAAGGTTGGTTGGTAGCCAATTCAAACGGAATTACGGTGGCTTTAGACATCTCGATTTCAGAGGAATTGCGACAAGAAGGAATTGCAAGAGAATTGGTAAACAGAATTCAGAACATTAGAAAAGATTCAGGATTTGAAGTTACCGATAAAATCAAAGTGCAATTGAAGAGAAACGGAGATTTGGAGGAAGCGATTCTGAAAAACGAAACCTATATTAAGTCTGAAACCTTAACTGATTCATTAGTTTTTGTAGATGATTTAGAAAATGGAATAGAAATTGAATTTGACGAAATTAAAACAAGAATAGTAATAAATAAATAATTAGAGAATGGTAGATGAA
>JBIPNF010000065.1:0-10875 GCA_044373885.1 Flavobacterium sp.
TGGCGCCAATTTTATCTCAAAAAAACCGAGTAATTACGATTGATTTATTAGGTCACGGGGGAACTGATTGTTTTGGTTATGTGCATTCGATGGAAGATAATGCAGAAATCGTAAAGGCGGTTTTATCGCAATTACGAATTCGAAAAGCGGCTTTTGTAGGGCATTCTATGGGTGGTTATGTCGCTTTGGCTTTCGCCGAATTGTATCCGACAGTCGTAAAAGGCTTAGTGCTAATGAACTCAACTTCAAAGGAAGATAGTTCTGAACGAAAACACAATCGGGATCGTGCCATCAAGGCGTTAAAACAAAACCATGCCAATTTTGTTCGGATATCAATTGTTAATTTATTTAGTGAAAACAATCGAGAACGGCTTGAAAACGAAATTGAGAATGTAAAATTAGAAGCATTGAAAACCCCTTTGCAAGGAATTGTTGCTTCATTAGAAGGGATGAAAATCAGAAAGGACCGACAATTTATTTTACGAGAAAGTCAATTTCCTAAGTTATTAATTCTAGGGCAAAAAGACGGCGTTTTGATTTATAAAGACAATTTACCCCAAATTGAAAATACCGATGTAGAATTAGTAACCTTTCCTGACGGACACATGAGTCATATAGAAAATAGAGAGGAATTGAAAAAAACTTTGTTGGATTTTCTTAAAGTAATTTAAATTTCACCACAAAAGAATCAATAGAAAAACAAAAGACACAAATTAATCTTCTAATATTCTAAAATATTCGTTTACAAATGTTTTTTGACCGTCTTTGTATAAGTTTACCGAATGAAAATTATATAAATTACCTTTTGGAGCTTCCAATAATTTCATATAAGTCATTAATTGTGCATGGTGAATGGGTAAAATAATTTCTATTGCTTTCAACTCAAGAACAATACAATTTTCAATAAATAAATCACATCTTAAATCTGTTTGTATTTCTAGATCTTTAAAAATTATTGGAACTAATAATTCAGATTTAAATGAAATTCCTCTTAAATTCAGTTCTTTTTTAAGACATTTATGATACACACTTTCTAATAACCCTGGGCCCAAAAACTTATGAACTTCAATTGCAGTACCGTTTATTTGATAGGTCAAATTTGTTAAATAACTTTTTGTGATTTTTGGCATATAAATGTTTTTGATTTAATTAGATATAAGTTTAAAAGTTATGTGCCTTTTTTAAATTTTTTGATTCTTTTGTGGTAAAAAAACTAAATTTTCTCTTCAAACGGAATATTGACATCCAAAATCTCCCGCAATAAAATGACAATTTGTTCTAAATAATCCTGCAACATTTCCTTATCAATTATTGTATTAACTTCCTTACCTACTTTGAAAGTAAAAGGCATAAATCCTGATTTTAAGTTTTTGAAAGAAATAATTCCTGCTTCCATCAGTTGGTCTAAAGCTAGTTTTTCATACATGAAAGCATACGCTAAAACTTGAATTATTTTATCATTGCTAATGTCTTCTGTAAGTCCAGACCAAGCGGTTAATATAATGTCGCCTTTATCAACCTTTCCTGTTTTATAGTCAATAATTCTGATGATTCCGTTGCGCTCTTCAATTCTATCAACGTTTCCTTTTATCAAAACTGGAAAAGGTAAATCAGGGTGAATTAAAGTTTCCTCATATGTTTTTTCCAAAGCTAGAATTTTAATAGCATCTCCACTTTTGACACTTTCTAACTCAACTTTAAGGAAATTAAAAACATTACGCTTGGCAACTTCAAAAGCCAAAAGGTTTCTTCCTTTTTTGATTTCTCCTTCTTTATAAACCACTTTAAACTGCTTTAATACTTCAGAATCAATTTGCTTAAAGCAGTTTGATATATCTGTCTCAGAAATAAATTTACCTATGAATGGTTCGTATAACGCTTTTAGTGTTTCATGAATTATGGTTCCCAAGGTATTCAAAGCGACATTTTCTTCAACTTCTTCAACTTCCCGAATTCTTAGAATTTTTTGGAAATAAAACTGAATTGGATTCCGAATGTAACTCGTCAATGCAGAGGGTGAAAACCCTTTTTCGGCAATTTCTTTCAGGCGTTCCATCACCGATTCCGATTTCGGTATTACCATAGGTTGATAGGCTTTTTCAGGAAGAACAGCATTGTAAATTTCGTGCGTAAGAATATGTTTGGCTTGTTTTTCGACTTCCAATTGTGTGATGAATCGGCTCTTTTCGCCTGCATCTAAACCTTCACTTTCGGTATTATAAAGTAAGTAAATGTTTTTTGCCCGTTGCAACAAATGATAGAAATGATAGGTATAAATAGCATCTTTTTCTTTGAAAGTGGGTAATCCCAATTCTCGTTTTACATCATACGGAATAAACGAATTCTGCGATTTTCCTGCAGGTAATTTCCCCTCATTCATAGAAGTTATAATTACAGTTTCAAAGTCCAAAACCCGGCTTTCTAAAACGCCCATAATTTGCAATCCGTTCAAGGGTTCTCCCTCAAAGGACACCTCAGCCAAATCAATTACTTGTTTGTAGATAGCATGCAAAGTGTCAATTTTATCAATATGATTGTGTTTGGAATAATAGTTTATCAGCTTATTAATTACTTTAAAAATCGAAAATACAAAGGCTTTAGTGATTTTTTCATCTTCACTATCGTTACCTAAATTGGCTTTTATAGTTTGCAATAACTGCGATAAAGATGCCAAGACTTGCAATGAACCTTCTTCCCATTTTCCAAATAACAAACGAAATAAATCACTTGGATTTGGATTCAAATCCATCAATTTTTGATGGGTAATAAAAGTATAATTGTATTGATTGATTGTATTTACCAATGCACTCGTTTTGGAATAAGGCTCCACCAAAGGATGGGTTAAGATATCCAAAACATCTTTGTAATAAAACACATAATTCTTTGCGTTTCTGGCCAAAGCATTGGTGTGCATTTTAAATAATTTGGCAATTAAAATCTGAGCAGGATTATTCTTGCTTGAATATCCCATCGTAATATTCAGCGCCCCAACGGTTGCTGGAAGCGAGTATAAAAGAGGAACAAGCATGTTTTCATCTCCCAAAACAACTGCTACTTTATCAAGAGTAGCTTTTGGATTGTCTTCAATTATTTTTTCGATAATACTTCCTGTGATTTTGGCTTGCCCAATTGTTTTTGGAGTTCCAATAACCTGAATTGTTTTTGGGGCTGAAAAGTCATCTACAATCCATTCAAAAGGATTGGATTTGTACTGTTTCCAACTTTCCTTAAATCGGCGTACGAATAATCCTGCGTCATGATAAGGGTCGTTTAAAAATGCTTGATCAATATCCCAATATATTTTTGCTTGATCAGTCGCAATCAAATGTTGCACTATTTTTTCCTCGGCAGCGTTTAAGGCATTAAACCCTGCAAAAACATATTTTTTGTGAGTTACTGATGTAGAAAAAGCTTCTAATTTATTGACTGCTTCACGATAAATTAAACCTTGATATCCTATTCCGCTTTTCAATAAATGGTTATAAAGCGTTTGGTAATAATTAGGTAACAATTTCCAAAAATCGATGTAATTCTCTAGTAATTTGGTTTTGTTTTCAACTTCAATTCCCCATTTCTTGATGTCTTCGATGTCTTTCAAATAGGAAAGTACGTGATTTGGGTCTAATAAATAGCGATCAATTTCGTTGAAATCTTGCAGTAGCATTTTCGCCCAATTGGCAAAAAGTTCAAATGATTGTTGCTGTTTAACATCTGTAATAGAAAGATATACTTCATAGAATTCAAATACCAATTCAATTGGATCAATAGTTCTAATTCCAGAAACATCTTTTATAAAATCTTCAATACTTATAATTTCTGGAGAAAGAATATTGTTTTGAACTTGCTTTTTTAGCGCCTCAATCAAGAATATTTTGGCACGTTTATTAGGCAACACTATTACTGTGTTTGTTAGATTACTGGAATAATCACTAATAATAACTTGTGCAATTTTATCTAAAAAAGTAGGATTTATCATTTTATAAATATAAAAAAAACGCCCCGATAATCGGGGCGTTTTAAAAAATATTTTGAAGTAAATTATTATTTAATGTATTTAACTTCTACTCTTCTGTTGTTCGATCTTCCAGATGCAGTTTTATTACTACCAATTGGTTGAGTATCTCCTAATCCGTCAGAAGTTAATCTGTCTGCTACTATACCATTAGAAACTAAATAATTTTTAACTGCTGCTGCTCTTTCTTTGGATAATTTCAAATTAAAATTTGCTGTTCCAACATTATCTGTATGACCTGTTATGCTAAATTTAGCTAAAGGATTTTCTTTTAAGATAGCTGCAATGGAAACTAATACTGGTAAAGTTTGTTTTTGGAAAGAAGCTTTACCTGAGTTGAATAATATAGTTTTAGCATATCCGTTCAAAGTATTAATTGCTTCTTCTGAAACTTCAGGACAACCATTGTTTGCTACGGTTCCTTTTACAGCTGGACACTTGTCATCTTTATCTAAAACTGTGTCTCCATCAGTATCTGGCCAAGGACAACCTGCATTTTCTTTAGGACCTTTTACAGTTGGGCATTTATCAGCTTTATCTGTAGTTCCATCTCCGTCAGTATCAGGACAACCTTTGAACGCTTTTAATCCCGCTACTTCTGGACAAGCATCATCTTTATCAGCTACTCCATCTCCGTCAGTGTCAGGACATCCATTCATAGCTACTGTACCAGCAACTTCTGGACAAGCATCGCTTGCGTCAACTATTCCGTCTCCATCAGTATCAGGACAACCTTTGAATTGAACTAAACCTGCAACTTCAGGACAAGCATCTTCTCTGTCATAAATTCCATCTCCATCAGTATCTGTACCTCCAAATTTGAAGATAAGACCTCCAAAATGCTGCATGTGAGAAGGAACGTCTCCACCCATTCTTGTATCATCAAATGAATGTTTGTATGTTGACTGTAAAGAAAGACCAACTTGCTCACTCATCCAAAATGTCAATCCTAATCCTGCGTTCAAATTACCTGAACTAATTTTTCCCATGAAAGTATAACCTCCACCAATATGAGCAGATGGCTCAATAACTTTTGAACCTAACAAACTCATAAAGCTATATTTAATATCCGTATCAATAGCATAATAAGCTAAATCCCCTGGATTTGTAACTAGGTAAGAACCAGTTCCAACTCTAGGATTTACAAATTTAGAAATTTTGTTTACAGAACCCGTAACTCCAAAAGAGAAGTTATCTCCAACATATTTTGATACATTTAAATAAGATACCGACGGAAGAATGTTCCAATTGTCTTTTGTATTAAAATATTGTGAAAATTGATCTTTAATGCTAGAAGCCGCACTAACTCTTGTATCAACTGCATTTGCTCCAAATGACAATGACCAAGGATTGTTACTGTCTTGAGCTTGAGAGCCTAAGCCTACAAAAAGACATATAACAACTACTAATTTGTTAAGATGTTTCATACTTGTTTTTTGTTAAATTATAATATTAATTTGGACAAAAGTAATGTGTAATTATTTAACTACAAAAAGAATTAATAAAAATCTGATTAAAACCTACTTAAATCAAGTTTAAATCCTAATTATTTCCGTTTCTAAATTACTTTTAAATCTTTACCGACTTCAGTAAATGCGACTATTGCCTTGTCTAAATGTTCTTTTGTATGTGCTGCGGATAATTGCACTCTAATCCTCGCTTTTTCCTTTGGAACGACTGGAAAAAAGAATCCGATTACATAAATTCCCTTTTTAAGCAATTCATTAGCCATATTTTGAGCCAGTTTTGCATCATAAAGCATCACTGGAACAATAGCAGAATCCCCATCGATAATATCAAAGCCAGCATTTTTCATACCCGCTTTAAAATAATTGGTGTTTTCTTCTAATTTATCTCGCAATGAAGTGCCTTCTTCTAATAATTCAAAAACTTTTATTGACGCACCCACAATTGCTGGCGCCAATGAATTTGAAAATAAATAGGGACGAGAACGCTGTCTTAATATTTCAATAATTTCTTTTTTGGCAGTTGTATATCCACCCATTGCGCCTCCTAAAGCCTTTCCTAACGTTCCCGTAATTATATCCACACGGCCCATCACGCCTTTTGCTTCAAGTGTTCCTTTTCCCGTTGCCCCAATAAATCCTGCTGCATGACATTCGTCCACCATAACCATAGCATCGTATTTATCGGCCAAATCACAAATTTTATCCAAAGGTGCTACAAGTCCATCCATAGAAAAAACGCCGTCCGTTACAATCAGTTTGAAACGACTTCCAGCTGCTGTAGCTTTTATCAATTGTTGTTCTAAATCTTCCATATTGCTGTTTTCATAGCGATATCGCGATGCCTTGCACAAACGAACCCCGTCAATTATAGATGCGTGATTCAAACTATCTGAAATAATACAATCTTGTTCTCCTAATAAAGGCTCAAAAATGCCTCCATTGGCATCAAATGCAGCGGCATATAAGATAGTATCTTCTGTTCCATAGAACTCCGATATTTTTCTTTCTAAAGTTTTATGAATGTCCTGAGTTCCACATATAAAACGTACCGATGACATTCCAAACCCGTGAGAATCCAATGTATCTTTTGCTGCCTGAATTACTTCAGGATGAGATGAAAGTCCGAGATAATTGTTAGAACAAAAGTTCAAAACCGTTACGCCATTAACCGTAATTTCAGCACCTTGTGGCGAGGTAATAATTCTTTCTTTTTTAAATATTCCATTGTCTTCAATAGTTTGAAGCTCTGATTGAAGAAATTGTTGGATTTTTCCGTACATTTTTTTAGTTTTAGTTTTTGAAAATATTTACAAATTTACTACCTTAATATGTTCTCCAATATATATAAGTGCTTTTTTTGTCACTTTGTAACCCATTTTTTCAATTGCGATTTGATAGTTTTCTAATTGGAGTTGATATTTTAGATTGTGAGTTCCTGTTTTATAATCCAATAAAAAAACCTCTTTGTTTTTTGCTAAAACCATTCGGTCTGGCTTGATCGTTTTTCCTACTTTTTGAATTATCGTTTGCTCGTTTAAGATTTCATTTCCTTCGGCAAAATAGTTTTCTAATTCCGAATGATTTACAATTTCTTGGATGCTTTTATAAACCGCCTCTTTTTGATTGAATGTAATCAGTCCATTTTCCAAAGCTTTTAAAATTGCCAAATTCACATCGAATTTTGTTTTTACAAAAGATAAGATTTCATGAATCACATTTCCATATTCAATGGCTTCCTGCTGCAGAGTTCCCCACATTAAAGCTTCTCGTTGGGCAATTTTAATACTTTTGGGATTTAGAATTTCATTAATTGATGGAATGGTTTTAATTTCATTTTTTTCGATGATTTTCTCCGATAATTTCTCCAAATTGCCAAATTCATATTCCATTATACTTGGCTCATAAACTCCAATTCCAATCAAATATTTAATGAAAAACGAAGCGGTATTATAGGGATATTCTCCTTCTTTATTAGGCTCTAAAAACTGAGAAATGACAAATAATTGTTCTTCCGCACGTGTTAAAGCCACATATAAAACATTGATGTTATCCAATAATTCTTCTTGCTTTTTTTGGTTATAAACCAAGGCAGCTTCTTCACCATAATTTTCTACAGCGCTACTATTGTCTATCAAAACTTTGGGTAATCCGAAGGTTTCTTTTTCGGCATCAAGCCACAATTTATCTTTTGGTTTTCTGACGTAATCTTCATCTGCAAACGGCATAATTACAACTGGAAATTCTAAACCTTTCGATTTATGAATGGTCATAATCCGAACTGCATTTTTCCCTTCAGGCGACGGAATACTGAATTTCTCACCATTTTTCTCCCAATAATTCAAAAAATCTGCAATTCCAGCTTGGTTTCGAACATCGCGTTCTAAAACAATGTCGATGAAGTATTGCACATATGAGTTCCCTGAAAGGGTTGGGGATAGGAATTTACTCCCTATAATTTCTACCGCTTCGTATAAAGATTTTTTCCTAATGTCTTGAAACGAAAGGGAAATATCAAATTCTGTAAGCCATTTTTCAAATTCTTCTTCTTGCGTTTTTTCTTTTCCTTTGGCGATGAAATCGTGAACTGGCAATTCATTTTGAACGTGATTTGCGATGTAAAGCAAGAAATACGATTTGGCTTCAATATCGGAGCTATTCTTTAAATATTTTAAAACATTAATAATCATTTGCACATCCGAAGAGTTCTGAATCATCAAGGTTTCCGAAGATAAAAGCGGAATGTTTTGTTCAGTCAAATAATTAGCAATGGCAATTCCCTGACTTCTTTTTCGGGTTAGAATCACTATTTCTTGATAGTCGAATCCTTGTTTTTTTGCTTTTTCAATCGTATTTAAAGTTGCCAATAAATACAATTCGTTTTTATCCAAAGCGTCTTCATCGGCTTCCATTTTTTCGGCTTTTGGAATAAATGAAACATTTACATAACCTCCAAGCTTGCTATTTTCTTTCTGATGACTATGATTTTCGTATAAATCTTGGTAATCTAAATTGGTAAATTCAGAAGATAAAAAGTAAAATAGTTTGTTGTTAAAATCAATTATTTCAGAATAACTCCTGTAATTTTTATCCAAATGAAACAATTCCTTTTGGGGATTATTGAACGGATTATGGGTTTTGCTTAAATCGATAAATTGCTCCGCTTTTCCACCGCGCCATCTGTAAATGGATTGTTTCGGATCGCCCACAATCATCAAAGTTCCTTTTTCGCCTTCAAATTCGCTTGATGTTGCGTTGTCAATTAGCGGAATTAAATTCTGCCATTGCATTTCGGAAGTATCCTGAAATTCATCTATAAAAAAATGTCGGTAGCGCTCGCCCAATCGTTCATAAATAAATGGTGCGGGTTGATTTTGAATTTCCCGGTAAATAATAGCATTAAATTCGGCGATAGAAAGTACGTTTTGTTCTTTTTGAATTTTTGCCAATTCTTTGCTAACGGTATTTAACAAAGAAAGTGGCGTAATATTCTTTAGAAAAGCATTGTAAAAATCTCGCTTTTCAAATTTCTTGTAAATCGCATCCAAAATCGCTAACATTTCTGGAATTATTGCTTCAATTTCGTTTCTGTCCTTAGCCGTTTTATTGATTTTTATATCGTCAAATTCGTGATAGGTTTTATTTTTGGGGTTAAATTTTTCACCGATAATACTTTGCAAATGATTGGGAAAATGTCCCGCAGAAAAGGATTTTGTATCAATTCCGTTTTTTTCTATAAGATCCAAAATACTTTGGGCAAATGCTGCGTTTTCTTTTTCTAAAACTTTACACGCTTCGGCAACTTTGCTTTTTATTTCTACAAATTCTGTGATGGATTTGTCTTGAAAATGAGTAACTTCTTCCCGATTATTTTCATTTAGAAGTAAGCGTCCGGTTTCCAATATTTCACGGGAAATGTCCCAACTTTTATCATCGTCGGTTTTTTGCATCGTGAAATCGACGAGCAAATTCGTTAAAATATCGTCTTCGCCAGCTTGTGCAATTATGGCGTCAACGGCTTCTGTTAAAAGATTTTCTGTGTCCAATGTAACTTCAAAAGTCATTGGCAAATTTAAATCGTGGGCAAAAGCACGAATGACTTTGTGGGTGAATTTATCGATTGTAGAAATATCAAAAGCGGCATAATTATGAATAATATGCTTTATGATTTGCTTGGATTTGGTTTGAATTTCCGAAACAGAAAGTTGGATGTCACGAGACAAATCGTGCATTAAATCGGCGGCTTTTGGGTTCGGATTGTCTTTTGCAAATTCAGATAAACTGCCTACAATTCGGCTTTTCATTTCGTGCACCGCTTTGTTGGTAAACGTTATGGCGAGGATGTTTCTGTAGGCATCATTTTTCTTGGCGACCAAAATGATTTTCAAGTATTCTTTGACCAAAGCATAGGTTTTTCCGGAACCTGCCGATGCGTCGTATATGGAGAATGATGGTCTTTGCATTTAGATTTTAGATTTAATATTAATTTTGAAATGGATTTGAAATATCAAATAGCTTTTTATTTTTCATTTTTTCTAATTCTGAATTTAGCTCTTTTTTATTGTTTAAAATTAAAATAATAACTGCTCGCCCTTTAGCATCAATAAAGCTTAAATTTATTGGGGTTTTGTCAAATTTGAAGCTTTTTATTTCAGGGAAAACTTTACTTAATTTTATAATTGTTTCATTTTGATTCGAATCAATAACAAATAATTGTGTTAAAGTACTGTTTTGCATCGATTCTATACTATAAGAATGAAGAATTGGGGATGAAATGTTTAGGCTCGAAACATTAAAATAATTGCCAATTATATTTACAGCCTCATTTTCTTCAATATCATCAGAATAAAAAATTGTTGAATTCAATAAATTTGAATATTCATATATGACGTTTGGGAATTTAGTTTCAAAACTAATTATCGCTTCATCAATAAATTTAGCATCGATGATCCTATTTTGCTCTAAATAATCATTAACTAATGGGTAAAGTGTTTTGGCAAAATCATTAATTATTAAATCACTATACCAATCCGATTCATCTATTTTGCCATTCAATTTTTTATAGGACCAGCCATTTCCTAATACTGTTGCTAAAGCTTCATTAATATAAGAATAGGCAAAACTAGAAAATGGGGATTTATTTTTATCGAAAGCACTATTTAATTCCTGTTGGAAATCTACCGATTGCTCCCCATATAAAATGTGACACATTTCATGAATAATAACTCCATTAATGGCATCATTATTTATTTCTTCTGTAAGCACACCAATGCATAAACTATTTATATGTGGTGTTGCAGAAGTTACTCCTTTTCGACCAGGAATTGGATAAATTGCAACTTGAAATGGAATGTCTTTTGTCCAAGTTGAATTGTAAAATAAATTGAACTTATTAAA
>JBIPNF010000066.1:0-10862 GCA_044373885.1 Flavobacterium sp.
GTTAATCAGAGATAAGTTTTTAACCGCAAAGTGCATAAAAAAAAATTATAAACTTGATTTTCTAGAAGATGATTTTCGGATGTGTAATTCTGTTGTCAAGACTACTTTTTTCTCAATTTTAAAGTTTTCAGAATTGTTTACTTGTTCTAGAAATACTTTGGCTGCCATTTTCCCCATTTCTTTTGGACATTGGTCGATAGTAGAAATGGAAAGCTCCAGAAATTTAGTAAAAGGCTCGTTACCAAAGCCAACCACGCAAAAATCTTTTGGAATACTAATTCCTTGCAGTTGAAGTTCTTGGATTGCTCCCAAAGCTGCAAAATCACTTGATGAAAAGATAGCATCAGGCGGGGTATCTAAACTTAGGAATTTTTTAGCGGCCAATCCTCCCGACTCTAGATTACTTTTAGTTTGATAAACATAGTCTTCATTGTATGCTAAACCATTATCTAAAAGAGCTTGTTTGTATCCGTTAAAACGATTTTGGAATATTTCTAAAGTTTTATCTCCCGATAAATGGGCAATTTTAGTACACCCTTCTGTTATTAAATGCTGAGTAGCAGAATAGGCTACATCATAATCGTTTATGGTCACAGAACTCACTCCATCAAGATTTTTCTTTCTATCAAAAAACACAAGAGGAACATTTTTTTCAATAACTCTTTTCAGCATTCGATCATTTTCAGAACTCACATTGGAAACGGACATTAAAATACCATCAACTTGTGCGTTTAAAAGCGTATTTATATTTTCAATTTCTCTTTTTTCGTCTTCATGTGTTTGACAAATGATGACATTGTATTTATGTGGGTACAACTCTTCTTCAATTCCTCTAATAATAGAAGCAAAAAAATTACTATCAATTCTAGGTACAATTACTCCAATATTATTACTTTTTCCACTACGAAGTGCTAAAGCCAATTTATTTTGTTTGTAATTCATTCTAGTAGCTGCTTCCATTACTAATTTACAGGTTGCTTTGCTAATTTTAGGATTGTTATTTAGTGCTCTAGAAACAGTTGCAGCCGAAATATTAAGCTCTTTTGCAATATCGTATATAGTTGGTTTTTCACTCATTGTGAATTACTTATTTATTTAAATTGCAAAAGTAATATTTTTTTTCTAATTAACTATTTATTAATTTTTTGCGGGTCATTATTCACAAATTCAATTTAATATTCAAGCTATTTAACTTTTTTATTATAAAAATTCTATGAAATCGCAAAATATTAAAAAAAAATGACACCTTAATAATAAATAAAAATCCTCAATTAAAATCGAGGTTTTAATACTATTTCAATAAATTTATGATATCTAATCAATAGCAACTACGATAAATTCACTTCTTCTATTGGCTTGATGTTCTTCTTCAGAGCATGCAACACCATCCGAACACTTGTTTAATAATTGCGATTCTCCATATCCTTTTCCAGAAAGTCTATTTTCATCAACTCCATTTTTAACCAACCAATCCATAGTAGCTTTTGCTCTGTTATCAGATAAAGTTTGATTTTTTTTCTCTGATTGACGGCTATCGGTGTGAGAACGAACATCAATCTTAATTTTCAGATTTTGCTTCATTACATCAAGAATTTTTTCTAATTCAAAGGCTGCTTCTTTTGTTATGATTGCTTCATTAACATCAAAATAGATGACTTTAATTCCGAAACATTTTGCTAAATCCCCGCCAATGATTAATTTACATCCTGATTTTTCAATTGCTATTTCCAAACGTGTAGTTCCGTCTGTATTTCCGGTATTAGAAGTGCTTTCTTTAGTAACGTAATCGGCTAATTCAGTTCTAACATAGTAGCTTTTACTACAATCTACTTCGAAGCTGTAATTCCCGTTAATGTCTGAGGTAGTTTCTTTTAACAGCTCAAATTTATCATTGTATAAAGTAGTTTTTACCTGTGAAAGCAGTTGCATTGTCTCTATATCGGTAATGGTTCCTTCAATCTTTTGTTTGCAATGTAATTCGGTTACTTTGTAGATATCGTCTCCGCCTTTTCCGCCTGATCTATTAGAAGTGAAGAACCCTTTTCCGTTTTTGTTAATACAAAAACCAAAGTCATCTTGAGAACCATTTACAGGCATTCCTAGGTTAGTAATCTCACTAAAACTTCCATAAGAATTGATTTTTGAACTAAAAACATCAAAACCACCAAGTCCTGGATGTCCGTCACTAGCGAAAAATAAAATAGTGTTATTTGAAACAAAAGGGAAAGATTCTCTTCCTTCAGTATTGATTTTATTTCCCAAGTTTTCAGGTTTTCCAAAACTGCCATCCGCATTAATGCTCACTTTGAATAAGTCAGATTGACCTATGGTTCCTGGCATGTCTGAGGCAAAATACAAAGTTTTGTTGTCTGGACTTAAAGCTGGATTTGCAACATTGTATTCATTACTATTGAAAGGCAATTCGGTTACATTTCCCCATGCTTCATTTTCAAAAGTGGCTTTATACAACTTAAGAACCATTGTGTTATTATTGATTTTTCCTTTTTTACCATCCAAGAAATTATTTCTAGTAAAATAAACGGTTTTTCCATTATTAGAAAAAGTAGCGGCAGACTCATGATAATTGGTATTTATTACTTTACCACCAAACGGACTCGGTTGGCTTAATTTTCCGTCTGCTCCAATTTCTGATTCAAAAAGATCTGTAAAAGCTTCGTTAGTTTGGCTAAAAACCTTATTTGAGCCTTTTACTTTTCTTGCAGAGGCAAATACCAATTTATTATTTGTTAGACCGCTCCCAAAATCTGAGTTTTCAGAATTAATTCCTGCATTCTCAATAGCATAATGACCAGAATTTGCTTGAATTTTTTGTAGATAATTTTTATTTTCTGAAAATAATTTCGCCCTTTTATCATTGCCTGATTTCTTATTAAAAAGTTCCATCATTGCATTGGCCTTGTCATATTTTCCTATAGATTTTAAACTTTGAGAATAGCGATAATAAAATTCTGGCTCTTGTTCTTTAGATAAATTATAAAGTTCAGTATACCATTTTTCAGCTTTAGGTAATTCCGCATTAAAATAATAGGCATTTCCTAGTTTTTGAAACATTTTTTCGTCTTTGTATCCTTTTTCAGCAATTCTCTCGTAAGTGGCAATTGCATCGACATAATAATTATTTTCATATTTTTTATCGGCTGCTACAACTTTTGATTTTTGGGAATAGCCTATTTGTAAAAATGCTATTATGAAAAGGGAACTGTATATTATATTTTTTATTTTCATGATGGTACTATTAGAAGAATCTAGGAGATATTATTTTTACATTTCTTTTAACTAATTCAAAACGCAGGAATAATTCGTGTGATCCGGAATTATAATTAGCTAATTTTGTTGTTTCTCTATCGTATGCATATCCGATAAACCAAGAATCGCTTACTTGAAAACCAGCCAATGCACTAAATGAAGCACTCAATCTATAAGCAAGTCCAGCGTTGAATTTTTTGTTAATTAAAAAATTTCCAGACAAATCGACTTGTAATGGCGCCCCTTGTACCATTTTTGTTAGTAACGAAGGTTTGAATTGGAGATTGTCATTTACATCAAACACGCGACCTGCAATTAAATAGTAGTGTTTCTTTTCGGATGCAATAAAACTTGTAGCACTATTATTGGCTGTTCCATCAAAATGTTTGCTTTCTAATAAATACGGAGCCGATAATCCTAAATACGAATTTTCAGAATGCAAGTAGATACCAGCTCCAACATTTGGCGAAAACCGATTGCTGATATTGTCTTGGAATCTTGGATCTGCAGGATTGTATATATTTAATTTGGTAAAATCCACATTCAATATATTTGCACTTCCTTTCAAACCAAAAGAAAGTTTGTAATTTTCTGAAATAGCAATACTGTAGGAGAAATCAACAGCAATATTGTTTTCATCTGCCGGACCAATTTTATCATTTACAACAGTTAATCCTAAACCAACATTTCTTCCAATTGGAGAATTTATTGAGATGTTATTTGTTGAAGGCGCTCCTTCAAGACCAACCCATTGTGCACGGTGTAAGCCAAATATACTCAATGTTTCTCTTGACCCTGCATATGCTGGGTTAACAACAGTTGTATTGTACATATACTGTGTATATTGTGCGTCTTGCTGAGCATAAATGATGCCTGATAAAAACACTAAAACTAAACCTATAAATTTTGTCTTCATATATTTTATTTTAAGAAGGTTATCGAATACCTTCTTTATTAATTATCGATTAAGGTATAAATATCCAGATCTGTCTTTGTTTTCTCCATTTGAATTAACATATTTCAATACGTAGAAATAGGTATCTTCGGGTAATTCCGAAGAAGCGGAAAGCGTAGCCCTTCCTTCAGATATTCCTTTAAAATATTTATCGTTACTTCCGTAACCGTCAACCTCATAAACAATTACACCCCATCGATTGTAAATTTGTAACGTATTGTTAGGATATTTTTCAATATTTCTAATGGTGAACACATTGTTCTTTATATCGTCGCTTGATGGTGAAACACCATTAAATATTTCTAATTCATCATCTGAATTGGAAAGATTGTAATTGTTCACTTCCAAATAATCAGGAATGCCATTTCCATTACTATCAAACGGGCGACCGATGGCGTCTCCAAATTCTAATCCGTTTAAAAGGCCATCACCATCACAATCTCCATTTGAAAAGGCTATTGAAGGTGCTAATGTTGCATGTTCTTCAATGGATTGGCAAAAGTTTAATGGATTCGTAGAATCTGTAACTTCCGTTCCGTCGATAACACCGTCTCCATCTGTATCTGGATTATAAGGATCGGTTCCTAAAGTACTTTCAGCGCTATTTGACAATCCGTCTTGATCGCAATCTGCAGCATCATTTGCACTACAAAGACCAACCGTAACCGTAATTGTACCTATAGTAGAAATTGCTCCTTGGTTGTCTTGAATTACATAGTTAATAGTTGAATTACCCTCAAAACCAGCAATAGGATCAAAAGTTACGGTTCCGTTACTATTTGCAGTGTACGTTCCTTGTCCAACTACCGTGAAAGTGGTTTGAATGCCTGGTGTTAATGGGTCTAAATCTATAGTTGAATTGTTAATTGTTCCATCTATATCGGTATCATTATTTGCAATAGAAACAATAACATTCGTATCGTATAATGTTGTCGCAGTATCGTTATTAGCAATTGGAGCATCATTTACAGAAGTAACAACAAAAGTAATCGTAGCGGTATCACAAGCGCCACTAGCGTCACAAAGAGTGTATATTAAAGTAGCCGTTCCAAAATAATTATTTGCAGGATCGAAAGTTACTATTCCAGTCGCAGTGTTTAAAGTCCAAACTCCAGCACTTGAAGTAAATGTAGTTTGAATACCAGCAGTTGCAGGATCTAAATCGACAGTAAATTGTCCAGTTCCATTTACTGGAGCGGTTGGATTTCCATCTAGGTCGGTATCATTTGTTAGGATACTTACAGTTCCATTTGCGCCATCTTCTAATAAAGGAGATGAACTTTGATTATCATCATTTGCAACAGGAGGTGAATTTGGGAATATTAATGTTGCACTTGCTGTAGTGGTATTGCCACAAATGTAATCGCTAGAGTTTATTATTACTCTATATTTATTATTGTTCATGCTGTAAGTAGCTCCAGTAATTGTAAGTAGGCTAGTTGTAGCACCTGAATACACCCCACCGTCGACTATATTAGTCCAGCTTGTTCCGCCATTCGTACTAACTTGCCATGTAAAATTTGAAATCCCGGCACTACCAGTTGGAATTACAGAAAAAGTGGCATTTGCTCCAACATTGACAATTTGGTCTACTGGACTAGTAAATGCATTTGCTCCACCTGCAATAATTGCCAAATCATAGAACCCGCTGTAACTAGCTGTGCTCACAGTTCCATTGGCATTAATAGGTGCTACAGCACCTCCTGTCATTCCATATTGTTGACCAGTAGCTGCGCTTGAAGTATTGAAATAATATTCATTCGAATCAGAACACCCGTCGTTATCAGAATCTAAATCGTATTGATTAATAATTCCATCTCCATCGGTATCCACACCATTAATATTTCCTAAACGAATAAAAATTTGAGATTTTCTTTCCCCAATTCTACTCGTTTCATTACCAGTTGCTCCATATACAAAACCACCTGTAGTGTAAACACTTTGAAATGTAGTCACCATATATAAAGGATCGGCCGTAATAGTTGTGTTTGGAGCACCATTTGTAGCGGTAAGCGCGGAAGGTCTGTAATAATTAAATGAAGTTCCGGGACCTCCAATTCCGGAAGTTCCAAATGTAAACCCACCTGCAACTAAATTTGCACCCACAATCGGTGGGCCAGTAACGGTATTCGAAATTGCATATCCGGCAACATCTCCCATTTTTGAACTGTTACCATTTCCATCAATATCGGCAAGTGTTACCGCTAGATTGTTTATTGACGAAGGAGTTAAAGTACCAGTAGTGGTTGCTGTTCCTGCAGGTAAAAATTTAATAGTATAGGCAAAATAAGGGTTTTCATTTGCATATATATCTTGTAATGCCACATCTCCGCTACCCAATAATTTCACCAAACCTGAAACTGCGTGAATATCGGTAAATTCCAAAACGGCATCATAGGAAGCATTAAGATAGGTGAGGGCATTTCTTTTTATTAAACGGTTGCCGGTTACCAAACCAGTTGATGGAATGGTAGCGGGACTAAAAGCTCTAAATCCGTCTAATTGAATATAAGTAATTACAGATTCAACGGTATCAAGAATTCCGTCGTTGTCATCATCTAAGTCAATATTATTTGGAATACCATCTCCGTCAATGTCGGTTGGGGTTCCGGTTTGTCCAATAGCAGAAGCAAAAAAACACAACAAAATAGCAAGTTGTATTATTTTTGATAGGGAAAAAGGACTTATCCTTTTTGGAGTAAATTTTGGTTTTTTTACAATCATAATCATTAAAGTGTATTAATTTTTTTTACAATTTTCAGAATTAAAAATCTCAATAAGAATGTTTTTAATTCTATATATTCTAGAACAATATCAATCTTTTTGTTTGTGCAATCGATTACAAATATAATAAAATTATAAGAAAACAATAATTTTATTATAAATAATTTTTAGTATTTGTTTTTAAGTAATCGATTGAATTATTCAGAATTAAATAATAATTCCAAAATTTCTTTAATAATA
This sequence comes from Flavobacterium sp., assembly GCA_044373885.1. Taxonomy (GTDB): domain Bacteria; phylum Bacteroidota; class Bacteroidia; order Flavobacteriales; family Flavobacteriaceae; genus Flavobacterium. The sequence continues at coordinate 7,187 of JBIPNF010000066.1, forward strand.
ATAATATTTGTTTATTTTTGTGTAATCGATTACATTTATATAATATAGTATTAAATATGTTTGTTATAATAAAAATACCCTCTAAAATGAATAAAATAGTTGCATTGTTTTTCATGTTTTTTACGTTAACTATTAGTTATTCTCAATTTAGTAAAATCCATTATATTCCGCCTATAACTTCTGCAACTAATAGCGGTATGGCACCAGGTGAACAGTATTTATATATTTCAACACCAAATGGCCTACCCGTAACTGTAACAATTACACCTATTGGAGGAATTCCCGTTACGAGAACGGTTACTAATTCGGTACCGATTGAATATGCTATAAACACTACAACTTCTGGAACTACCGGAAGGAATTCTCAATTATTTACACCTAATACTGTTATTGGTAAATTAACTAACAAAGGATATTTAATTGAAGCTACGGATTTAATATACGCAAATATTCGAGTGTTATCAAATAATGGTTCTCAAGCTGGCGGTCTTGTAGCTAAAGGTACAAGTGCCATGGGAAAAACATTTAGAATCGCGGGTATGTTAAATAAATGGAATCCCTTAAATAACAATTTCGATTCGATGCTAAATTTTGCCTCTTTTATGGCAACCGAGAATGATACCCATGTTACAATAACCCTCCGTGATCCTTTAGCAATTGGGACTCCAATGTCAAACGGAGTTGTTTACACTGGTCCTATTTCAGTAACTCTTAATAAAAATGAAAGCTATGTTTTTTCATTTGAGAATACAACTACGCTTTTTAGAAGTAGTTATATGCATGGGGGTTTAATTCAATCCGATAAAAATATTGTTGTTAACTCTGGTTCTTTTGGAGGAAATAGTTATACGCCTGGTGTAACAGGAGATAATGGAACACTTGCAAATAATAGCCTTAGTGATGGTTCTAGTACTGGAGATTTTAGAGGTAAGGATTACGGATTTGATCAAATCGTGCCTTATGAAAAAACAGGAAAAGAATATATTTTTGTAAAAGGATTAGGAAGTAATGCTTTGGAGCGTGTAATGGTAATTGCACATTTGAACGGCACCCAAATTTTCAAAAACGGAAGTGCAACAGCTTCAGCAACATTAAATGCGGGTGAGTATTTTGTTTACGACGGTAGCGATTTTGTTAACGGCAATTTATATGTGACTTCAACCGAAAAAGTATTTTGTTACCAAGCAATTGGAGGAAATACTGATCTTGGGAATCAAAACATGTTTTTTGTGCCACCTATTAATTGTTCAACTCCAAGTGTAGTTGATAATATTCCTTTAATTGAAAAAATTGGTTCGCAGACCTTTTCAGGAAATGTGAATATTGTAACTGTTGCAGGATCTATAGTTAGAGTCAATAATGTTACATTAGCAGCAACACCAGTAAATGTTACAGGTTCTACAAGTCCAGCTTTTGTTAGATATACCATTACAGGAAGGACTGGAAACATCAAAATAGCTTCAACAAATCAAGTATATGTTTCTTATTTTGGAAGAGATAGCAATGCAACTTATGGTAGCTATTATTCAGGATTTGATACTAAGCCAGAAATAAGTTATACGCATCCCTCAACAGCAAGCTCCAATTGCATTCCAAATATTATATTAAATTTAACCCCAATTGCCTTAACGGATACCTATGCGTGGTATTTCAATGGAAGTACAACTCCAATTTCTGGTCAAACTACAAATTCATTTACGCCAACTCAGCCAGGATATTACCAAGCAACAAGGCAAAATGCTGCAGGATGTGCTGCAATTTCTTCTGATTTAATTCCTGTAAGTGATTGTCCAACTAATGTTGATAATGATTTAGTTTCTGACAATTTAGATATTGATAGCGACAATGATGGAATTACAAACTGCACAGAGTCCTACGGCAATCAAGCTGTCAATTCTGTTAGTGTTACTACTGGAACCGAAACAGTTGGAGCCTATTCAAATTCATTTACTGGGGCAGTAACCACATCAGGTGCTACAAGTGTAACTCCTTTTACAGGAAATGCTAACGGCAGTTTTATTACTAATATACCCGCTGGAAATACAAATTCAGTGACTTACAAATTGAATTTTGTTCGACCAATATCTCTAAATTTGGAATATGTCGCTACTGCAAATGCTACTGATTTAATCAATTCAAAATCAGAATATGTAGTAACTTCAGACGTAAATAAAAACATTACAGTTCTAAATCCTAATAATCAGCTATTAATAGATACTAATTATGATGGAGTTTTTGAAAGTGGGGTTACCCAATTTTCTTCATTCGATATACGATTTAGATTAAATAGCTCTGTTTCGTTAGCCGCAGGAACTGGAACCTTTAAATTTCTAACTAATTTAACCAATTCATTTAGTATTACTCATAAAAATTTATCTACTACAGATGCTAACAGTTCTACATTTAAATTGATTGCTACCTGCATACCAAAAGATTCAGATGCTGATAGTATTCCAGATTATTTAGATATTGATAGCGATAATGATGGTATCACAGATACTATTGAAGCACAGGGGAATAATTTTATTGCATATTCTAATGTCGATGCAAATAACGATGGGCTGTCTGATGCATATGGAACCGGAATTGTTCCAGTAAATTCTGATTCTGATTCAAATGCTACAACAGGTCCCCTCTTTGATTATTTGGATTTAGATAGCGATAATGATGGGATTTTTGATTTAGTTGAATCTGGAAGTGCCGCAGTTGATATAGATTTTAATGGAATTGTTGATGGAGTTCCATCAAGTTTTGGCGCCAATGGTCTTTTAAATTCTTTAGAAACTGCTGCAGATTCGGGAGTTTTAAATTATACTATTGCTGATACTGATGCTGATGGTATTAAAAATTATTTAGAATTAGACAGTGATAATGACGGTTGTAAAGATGTCAATGAAGCCGGTTTTTCCGATCCAAATAGTGATGGTTTATTGGGGAATATTCCTTTAAACGTTAATGCAAATGGAGTGGTTACAAGCGGTACAAATGGATATACTATTCCAAATAATAACTATGTCACTTATGCGGCAATTGCTATTACAACCCAACCTTACTTTACTTCAAATTGTGCTACGCAAAGTGCTATAATTACTTTGGCAGATAATGGAGGTAATTCATACCAATGGCAATTTTCAACTGACGGAATCAACTGGACTAATATTATAAATAACACAACCTATTCTGGTGCTACTACAAATACGTTACTGATTTCTGGCGCAACTCCTCTAATGACTGGGGATAAATACCGTGTAATTTTAAGCAAATCAGGCAATTCATGTGGATTAATTTCAAATTTAACAACATTGTCTTTTCCAACTGCGCCAACTGCTACGTTTAGTTATTCGGGTTCGCCTTTCTGTCCAAATTTAACGGTAGAACAGCCTGTAACAATTACCGGAACAGGTGCGTATATAGGAGGTACTTACAGTTCTACAGTTGGGTTAACTATTGATGTTACTAGTGGTTCAGTTACACCTAGCACGAGTACTTCAGGCACTTATGTTGTAACCTATATGATTCCGGCTAGTGGTGGTTGTTCAGCGTTTCCAGTTACAGCTAGTGTTGTGATTATGGCAGCTCCAACTGCTGCAATTTCTTATACTGGAACACCATTTTGTACTACTTTAACATCGGGTCAAGCGGTTACATTATCAGGGACCAACGCTTACACAGGGGG
>JBIPNF010000267.1:0-3123 GCA_044373885.1 Flavobacterium sp.
AGAGAAAACATACACGTTCAATTCAATAAAAACAAGTACGTGAATACTGAGGATATTGCTTTCAAAGGATATATTACCAGCAAAAACAGTACCCTATTAGCCGAAAACACGACTAATATCCAATTAGTAATTTATGATGGTCAAAAACAAATAATTCAAAAGCAATTACTTTTTGCCAATAAAGGTACTTTTGAAGGCGGTATTCATTTGGATGACAAATTCAAAGCGGGCAACTATTATTTTCATTTTTTCACCAATTGGATGCGAAATTTTATAGAAGATGATTCTTTCATACAAACAATCGAAATCATTGATAAAAAGGATACCTATAATTTTGATTCAGAGGAACCCAATTGGGAAACAGCAGAAATCGCACTATTTCCTGAGGGAGGAAATATTATAAATGATATGGTCAATATTGTTGGCGTCAAGATTACAGATTGCAATCAAAAAGGAATTAAAATAAGTGATGGTATAGTAATAGATTCCAAATCTAATGAAATTTCACGTTTTCAAACTAACCATTTGGGAAACGGTATTTTTTATATAAATCCAGACATAAAAGAAACGTATATTTTAAAAATAAAATCTGATAAATTAAATATTTCAAAACCATTACCCAGTACTCAAGAAACAGGGATTGTAATTAGTTATAACAATAATTTAAATGGACAAAATCTTTTAATTAATGTCAAAACAAATGAGAAAGGGGTTGAATTATACCAAAATAAAAAATACGACCTCTTGATTCAACAAAATAAAAAAGCAATTCTAAAAGGAATAACCTTTAATAATAAACAAACCAATCAATTGGTCAATATAGATAGAAAATATTTATCAAACGGCGTTAGTAGTATTCGTTTGATTGATGAAAACTTAAACGAAATAACGGAACGTTTAATTTATAATTATGGTACAATTAAATCCGTCACTACACTTGAAGCGAGGGCAATTGCTAATGATAGTATTATATTATTTGGAAAAACCGATGAAATTTTAGCCAATCTAAGCATTAGTGTGCTTCCAGAGAATACTGTTTGTGCTGATCAAAAAAGGACTATTATGGGTACTTTTTTACTCAATACCTATTTAGAAAAGCCAGAAATAAACAATTATTCCTATTATGATTTTGAAAATAAAAAGAGGAAAGAGGATATGGAGTTGTTGATGTTGAATCAAAGCAAAAGTAAATACCAATGGAATAATATCAAGTCTAATCCCCCAAAAATGGGTTATACTTTTGATAAAGGGGTAACCATTAGTGGAAAGATAGAAAAGACACTTAAGCCAAATTCTAAATATAAAATTTCTCTTTTTTCATTGAAAGACAACGTTTATGAAGAAACAACTATTGATGAACAAAATAAATTTAAGTTCGAAAACTTTTATGCTAGAGATTCCACCGTATTCATCTTGCAGATGATGGATATAAAAAACAAATCATCATATACTAAAATGACAACGATGGTTTCTTCCAATTCATCACCATTATACTTATCAATTCCGTTTGATAATTCAAACTGTCCAGTCTTAAAAAATCCAAACACAAATTTTACTTTTGCAGATTCAAAAGCAGATTCCTCTGTAAATTTAAATGAAGTTTTAGTGAAAAACAATTTCAAAAAAGAAATTCTTACTAATAAAGACAAAATGAGCATGAATGCTCAAGGTTATAAAATTGAAGAAGGACAACAAGGAACTGTTTTGGATTTTATAGGTAGACATGGTTATAGAACTGGTGTTGATTTCGAAACTAACGAAGCCTATATTAGAACTTCATATAATGTAAATTCTAGCAGTTCTCCTATGGTTTATGTTGATGATATTGAACAAACCGATTTTAATTTTCTATTCAATTTCGAACTTAGTGAGGTTGATGAAATATATATTGACAAATCCGGTTTTTCTGATAATTCCAGTAGAGGTGTAGGCACAATAAAAGTTTATTTAAAAAGGGGGGGGAGTAGTAACAAATATTTCAAGGCCCAATACTCTTCTATGATTGTAACGAATGGCTTTGTTAAAAATATAGATTTTAAAAATTCCTATTTTGAAACCCAAAAAGAGTTTTATTATTTTGGGACTTTAAATTGGACACCAACTATAATTCTGAAAGACATCCCAAATTTTGAAGTTAAGTTTCCGAAAGGAAATCAAAAAGAAATTAAGGTTCAAATCGAAGGATTTACACCCGAGGGACAGCTTATATCTGAAATTAAGAAAATACCTGTTTTATAACAAGGAAACAAGTGATATTAAAATTGGTTATTTTTTAAATTGTAAGGTGTGGAGGGATTTTCTCTCACTATCACAAAACAATTAAAAACGTTGAAAACTAAATAATTACTTTGCATCAGAAGAATTAGAAGCTGCTTTGAAAAGTTTGTTAACCAATGCAATAATTAGCGATATCATGAATTATTAAATAACTTAACACCCGTAGCTATTTATATTGGAAGATGAAAAATAATATTAAAAGAAAGATAAAAATTAAATAAAATTGCAATTATTAACCGCTGAAATGGGTACCAATAAATAAAATTAACAACAAATCAAATAAATTTTTATCTTTGAATTATTAACTAAATACGCTCTTAGGAAAAGTCCACTTTAGTTTGAAGAGATACAACATTACCAATAAAAATACTAAATGCGAAGAATTCTCACATTATTAATTTCATTATTTTTTTATGTATATTCATACGGTATACAGCCTTATATTGTTAATTTTAAAAATATAGACAACAAACAAGGTCTGTCGCAAAACGGCATAACTGCCATATTTCAAGATAGAGATGGATATATGTGGTTTGGTACTCACTATGGACTGAACCGCTATGACGGCATCAATATTACATCGTTTTATGCAGGAAATTCATTCAATGAGCTTTCAGACAATACTGTAAATTCAATTACACAGGATCTTGCTGGTAATATTTGGATTGCTACAGAACAAGGGCTTACTGTTTATAACCCCATTACACATAAATTATACAATTTAAAAAAATACAACCCTAAAAACAGTGTTTTTGGTCAAAATATACAATCCATTAAATTGATTGATGGTAAAATTATGTTCACTAGTCAAAATGGACTTTGGAGTATCAATTCGGGAAAAGAACT
>JBIPNF010000067.1:0-10762 GCA_044373885.1 Flavobacterium sp.
TCCGGTTCACCCGAAAGGAAATCACGCAAGTCAACACTAGGAATGTTTTGCATAGTATAATTTTTAGCGTTTGTGGCTTTAAGCCTTGCAAACACAAATATAAAGATTTTTTTTTGATGTAAATTTTTAAACGGATAAACTTTTATACCAGTTTTAATATGTATTTGAAGTTTCGTTAATAAAAAAATACAATTCAATATGATTTTTCAACAACTCAAGTAGTAATTATTATTAATCTCAAATTTGAAAATACAATTTTGTACAACCAAATTTATAAAAATGAAAAAATACCTAGTAATACTATTGATTTCAACTCTTTCATTTGCTCAAAACAACAAACAAAACATTCGTGGAACTGTTATTGACAAATTGTCACAAACACCTATAATTGGTGCAACCGTTCAAATAAATAATTCCAATAAACAAACTATAACTGATGAAAAAGGAAATTATGTTTTAACCGAAATTACACCAGATCGGTATGAAATTAATGTTTTATTTGTTGGTTACAAAGAAGTTGTAATTCCAAATGTGATTGTAACTTCAGGTAAAGAAGTAGTTTTGGATGTAATGATGGAAGACGAATACAAGAAACTAGCCGAAGTTGTTATAAAAACATCCAATAAAGCGGGAACAATTAATAAATTAGCTACTGTAAGTGCAAGAACTTTTTCAATGGAGGAAGTCAATCGTTTTGCAGGAGGAAGGAGTGATGTTGCTCGATTGGCAGCTAATTTCGCAGGTGTTAGCACCCCCGATGACAGTAGAAATGATATTGTAATTAGAGGAAATTCTCCAGTTGGTGTTTTATGGAAAATTGATGGTATGAATGTAACCAATCCCAATCATTTTGCTGCAGTGGGAACTACTGGTGGCGCGGTAAGTGCTTTGAATACTAATTTATTGAAGAATTCTGATTTCTTTACTTCTGCTTTTCCGGCTGAATATGGCAATGCTACTTCGGGCGTTTTTGATATTGGGTTTAGAAATGGAAATTCTAAAAAGCGCGAAACGACTATTCAACTAGGTGTGATTACAGGTCTTGAAGCCACCACGGAAGGTCCGATTAACAAAGAAAAAGGTTCTTCATATCTGGTAGGATATCGTTATGGTTTAGCCAGTGTTGCGCAAACTTTCGGTGTAAATATTGGTACTACAGCCACACCTTCCTATCAAGATTTATCTTTTAAATTGAACAGTGGCACTTCTAAATTAGGTAAATTTTCCGTATTTGGAATTCTTGCTACAAGTTCGATAAACATTAGTGGAGGCAATTCGGGTAGTTTATATGGAAATGGCAACCAAGTTGATTTTGCTAGTAAAATTGGAATTGTGGGTTTGAATCATTTTAAACAAATCAATCCTAAATCATTTATTAGTTCTACAATTGGAATTAATTATTCCCAAACAGACCAAACATCCTATGATTTTGAAAGACCTAGTAATGTGAGTTTTATCAAAGAAATTAGTAATGTGGCCAAAACAGGCTATAATTTAAGTTCTACTTATAATTTAAAATTAAATTCAAAATTCTTTGTAAAAGCCGGAATTGAAGATGAATTAATAGGTTTAGATTTATTTTATAAAACAAAACAAAACAGTTCAGATGCATGGAAACAAGTTTGGGATTATAACAATACTACTAATTTGGCACAAGCTTTTGTTCACGTAAAGTACAACATTAATGAAAAGTTGATTTTAAATGCTGGAATTCATTCACAAAAGTTTTTTCTGAATAATTCCTTTTCAGTTGAACCGCGTTTGGGGTTAAAATATGCTGTAAATAGCAAAAGTAGTTTTAGTTTAGGATATGGTTTACATTCGCAAATGCAGCCGATTAATGTTTATTTTCTTCAAACTCAAAACCCAGATGGTTCACATGCATACAACAACAAAAATTTAGATTTTACTAAAAGTCAGCATTTTGTTTTGGGTTATGATTTACAACCTTTCAAAGATTGGCGATTGAAAACAGAAATGTACTATCAAGCCATTTATAATGTTCCTGTGAATACTTTTTCGAGTAGTTATTCGATGCTGAATACGGGTTCCAGTTTTAAAACCGATTTAGAAGACAATCTTATTAATGATGGAACTGGATCCAATTATGGTGCAGAAGTTACCATTGAGAAATTCTTCAGCAATGGATATTATGGTTTGTTTACGTCGTCATTATACAGTTCTAAATACAAAGGAAGTGATGGAGTAGAACGAAATACAGCTTTTAATGGAAAATATGTTTTTAATATTTTAGGGGGCAAAGAGTGGAAAGTAGGAAGTGAAAGCAGAAATAAAATCTCAACCGATATTAAATTTACCAATGCGGGTGGAAGAGCCTATACACCTGTGGATATTGCAGCTTCTCAATCAAGTAATCATGAGGTTTTATCAACTGATGCCTATTCGGATAATTATGATAATTATTACCGATTGGATATAAAGGGAAGTTATACCATTAATAGCAAAACTAAAAAACTTTCACAATCATTTTCATTAGATTTACAAAATGTGACCAATCATAAAAATATGTTTTCACAAAGTTATGACAATAGAAATCAAAGTTTAAGTACGACCTATCAATTGGGTTTTTTTCCAAATTTTATTTATAAATTGCAGTTTTAAAATAGCATGAAAAAAATCAAATATAGAGTTTTTTATATGTTTGGAATTGGATTAGCAATTGCTTTTCTATTCAAACTGTTTCTATTTCGTGGTCCATTTTTTTTTGACGATGAAATTCTGTTCGTTAGTATTGGAACTATTCTTTTGTGGGAAGGAAATCTCCAAATTGATAGTTATTTGGATAAAAAAATCTCATGGATTACTATGCCTAACGAACGAATCATTGTGCAAATTATTACCAATTTAGTATATACCATATTGGTGTTATTTACCTTAATTTCAGTAATTAATTATTTTAAATTTGATACTTTTGAAGTATTTAATCCTAAATTAAGAGAAGTATTTATTCCCACAATTGTGATTACTTTTCTGGTTGTAATTATTGATATTTCGAATCATTTTTTAAAATCTTGGAAAACTAGTTTAATTGAAGTTGAAAAACACAAAACAGAAAGTACTAATGCACAATTACAAAACTTAAAAAACCAACTGAATCCTCATTTTTTATTTAATAGTTTGAGTGTTTTAACTTCATTGGTTTATAAAAATCAAGATAAAGCTGCCGATTTTATTAATGAATTATCCAAAGTCTATCGGTATGTTTTAGATAGTAAAAATGCGGAATTGGTCACTTTAAAAGATGAATTAGCATTTTTAAATAATTATCTTTATTTACTAAAAATTAGATTTGAAGATAGTATTTCATTTGAAATTAATATTGAAGAAAATAAAGAATCAGCTTATTTATTACCAATGTGCTTACAAATGTTAGTCGAAAATACCATTCAACATAACGAAACATCACAAGCAAATGCTTTGAAAGTTTTAATTTACACTCAAAACAATTCATTAGTGATTGAAAATTCAATTAAACCGAGAACCAATGTTGTGGAAAGTTCTAAAATAGGTTTAAAAAATATAGAAATGCGTTATTCCTTTTTTACCGATGATAAAGTAATTGTATCTAAAAACGGAGAAATATTTAAAGTAATTTTACCTTTAATTCAAAGTAGATGAAAGTTGTAATTATAGAAGACGAAAAATTATCAGCAGAACATCTATCTGTTTTATTACAAAAGATAGACCCATCTATTACTGTAATTAAGTATTTTGATACGATAACGGCTTCTGTTACTGCATTTAAAGAAGGTTTAAATGCCGATTTAATTTTTATGGATATTCATTTAGCAGATGGAAATAGTTTTGAAATTTTTAATCAAATAGAACTTGAAGTCCCTGTTATTTTTACCACTGCTTTTGACAACTATGCTATTCAGGCTTTTAAGCAAAACAGCATTGATTATTTGTTAAAGCCTATCGCTTTTCAAGATTTACATTTTTCAATCGATAAATTCAAAAAGCAACAGCAATCAGGAAATAAAGACCTTATTTCAAGTATTGCATCTGCTTATATGCAAATTAATAAAGAGTATAAAACACGTTTTTTAGTCAAATTAGGACAAACTATTGATTCCATAAAAACCGAAGAAATTCATCATTTTGAAACCAAAGACAGTTTGTCATTTTTAGCAACCAATAAAGGGAATCACTATCTTATTGATTATACTTTAGATCAACTAGAAACGATTTTAAATCCCAAAGATTTCTTTCGTATCAACAGAAAAATAATTCTCCATATTCAATCCATTGAAAAAGTGAGTACTTATTTTAATAGTCGACTATCTATTACTTCAAAATTTTTGGATAATGATTCCAGAATTGTAAGTAGAGATCGGGTAAATGATTTTAAAAAATGGCTAGATAATTAAGGGTTTACATAACTATTATTTTATTTTACAATTCAATCCAATTTTTCTACAACTCAACCGATTTTTATTTTTTATCCCTTCGTTCTAAAAGTACATTTGGCATTATTAATCCAAATAAAACTTTAGAAAATGAAATCAAAACTAATTTTGTTACTGTTAATTGCAAGTATTGATACTATTGCTCAAACTAATCCAGCAATTACGTCTTGGTTGCAAAACACTAATAATACTAAAGGAAGATATTATCTAACTGGTAATTCAACCCCTATACTTACAACAATTAATGCCAATGTTCAGCAAGTTCAATATTCTTCTAATTATGTCTATGTAACAGCCACTGGAGTTCCAGCTTTTGTAACTGGTCCTTTTGCAACAGGCCCCGTTAGGACGGCATTAAATAATAATTACATTATTAAAATGCCTTTAAATCCAACAATAGCTACAACCAATACGTTAGTTGGTATGGGTGCAGTCGCAGCTTTTATTAATGGTACAGTTGCTTACACTGCAGGTGATGGGGGGTCTTATAACAATCTAAATAAATGGCATTCTAATGCAGTTTACTTTGAAAATATTGGTTTTGATTGTGCGCATGGTCATCCTGGACCAATGACTTCAGATTATCATCACCATCAAAATCCTTCAGCTTTTAAAATAGAAACAGTACCTTCATCCTCAATATGTAATGTATATTTAGCCGATGGACTCTATGTTCCAAATGGAGCCGTACATGGACCACTTATTGGTTTTGCAGCTGACGGTTTTCCTATTTATGGTGGTTACGGATATACCGATCCATTAGATCCTACAACACCTATAAAGCGAATCACTCCTAGTTATAGATTAAGAAATATTACGGCAAGAACTACATTGCCTAATGGAACTGCGGCTGTAGGACCAACTTTAACAGAAATGGTCCAAATTATGGGTCCAGGAGCTCCACAAATTCAAGCGGTTTTGGGTGCTTATTTAGAAGATTTTGAATTTGTAGCTGGATTGGGTGATTTAGATGAAAGTAACGGAAGAATTTGTAAAACTCCTGAATATCCAAACGGAATTTATTGCTATTTTGCGACTATTGATGCAAATAACAAACCGGTTTATCCTTACCTTTTAGGAAGATATTATCATGGTACAGTCCAAACTACTTTACATGCAACTATAAGTGAGCCAGTAACTACTTACTCACCAGCTCTATCAGTGGCTAATAATAATTTAGAGCAAATTGGTTTATCATTATTTCCTAATCCATCTAGTGACATAGCAGTTATTCAATCCTATGCACCAACTGTTAATGATTTAAAAATAGAATTGTTTGATTTAAATGGAAAGTTAATTTTAGAAGATACTTTAAAACAAGGTAGCACAATGTGTTATCTTAATTTAGAAACTGTATATTCAGGCATTTATTTTGTAAAAATATCAGACAATAAAGACTCGATTACTAAAAAAATTGTTATTTCGCATTAAGAAAATAATTTTCTAAATAATTTTTTTTACTTAAATAATAAAAATATAAAAATGAAAAAAATAACTTTTCTACTTTTATTAATGTCATTTTCGATTTTTTCACAAATCAATCCAGAAATTGCTAAAAGTGCTATCAATATTGAAATGCTTTTTCCTGAAGGAAAAAATAAAGCACTAATTTTAAGTTATGATGATGGTGCAATGCAAGACAGAAAATTAGTTGAACTAATGAATAAACACCATTTGATTGGGACTTTTCATTTGAATTCTAATAAGTTAGGATCTGATAAAGATTTTAATTATTTGAAAAAGGAGGAAATAAAAGACTTGTATAAAGGTCATGAAGTTTCTGTTCACTCTTCAAATCATCCGAATTTAGTAGTTCTTTCAAAAATTGATGTTATTTATGAAATATTAGAAGATAGAAAAGAATTAGAACGTTTAGTAGGGTACCCAGTGAGAGGAATGGCATATCCGTTTGGTAATACTGACGATAAGGTAATTGAAGCTATGAATGGTTTAGGGATAGAATATGCAAGAACGGTTGGAGATTCCTATAAGTTTGAAATTCCTAAAGACTTTTTGAGATGGTTTCCAACGATGCATCAATTTGCAAAAGCATATTGGGAACCAAACCAACCTGAAAAAGACAAAAAAGAATTGGATTTATTTTACAAAACGATTGATGACTTTTTACAAGCAAAAGAATTGGCTGTTTTAGATATTTGGGGGCATAGTTGGGAAATGGGAACCGATCAAAACAAATGGAATGAAACTGAAAAATTCTTTAAATTGTTAGCAGATAATCAAGCTATTTTTTACACTTCTCAAATTGATTTGGTTGATTATATTAATGCGTTTAGAAATCTAAAATTTGCTGTAGATAAAAATTATGTTACCAATACTAGCTCAATTAATGTTTTTATTAAAATCAATACAAAAGTTTTTAATGTGTTGTCAGGAACTTCAATGAAATTAACATATTAGAATTTAAACACCTATTTTTTGAAGGTTTCTATTGGAATCAAATAAATGTTATTATTTTTTAAAAAATATAACAATTCGAGGCTGTTCTGTTATTTTTTTATACTTTTGAGGACGCTTAAAAACTACTAAAATGAATTTCGATAGAAAGAATTTGTCCGATGCTACTTTATTAGATTTATATAAAAAAATTCTTAAACCAAGGCTTATAGAGGAAAAAATGTTGAAACTTATTCGCCAAGGAAAAGTGTCAAAATGGTTTTCTGGAATTGGACAAGAAGCTATTTCTGTTGGAATTACCGCTGTTTTAGACCAAGATGAATACATACTTCCGATGCACCGAAACTTGGGTGTTTTCACGGGAAGAGATATTCCCTTATATCGTTTATTTTCGCAATGGCAAGGAAAAGCAAATGGATTTACCAAAGGCCGGGATAGAAGTTTTCACTTTGGAACACAAGAATATCATATTATTGGAATGATATCGCATTTAGGTCCGCAATTAGGTGTTGCTGATGGAATTGCTTTAGCCAATAAATTAAAGAAAAACGGAAAAATAACTGCTGTTTTTACTGGAGAAGGAGCTACTTCAGAAGGAGATTTTCACGAAGCTTTAAATATAGCATCTGTTTGGGAATTACCTGTTTTATTTATCGTTGAAAACAATGGATACGGACTTTCAACACCAACAAATGAACAATACCGTTGCGAAAATTTAGCCGATAAAGGAATTGGTTACGGAATGGAAAGTCATATTGTTGATGGAAATAATATTTTAGAAGTTTTTAATTTAATTTATGAGTTAAAAGCGTCCATGTTAAATAATCCAAGACCAATTTTATTAGAATTTAAAACGTTCCGAATGCGAGGGCACGAAGAGGCGAGTGGTACGAAATACGTCCCACAAGAATTGATGGATATGTGGGCTATTAAAGATCCTGTTGATAATTACAGAAAATTTTTATCTGGAAATGGAATTTTAACTGCCGATTACGATGCACAATTACATACCGAAATTATTACTACTATTGAGGAGAGTTTGGTGCTTGCCAATGCAGAACCTGAAATTGAATCCAATTACAATGTTGAATTAAATGATGTTTACAAACCTTTTGAATTTGAAGAAGTTAAACCTTCAAATGAAATGGAAAATATTCGGTTGATTGATGCGATTTCAAATAGTTTACGTCAATCGATGGAACGTCACACTAATTTAGTTATTATGGGTCAAGATATTGCAGAATATGGTGGCGCATTCAAAATAACGGATGGTTTTGTAGAATTATTCGGAAAAGAACGAGTTATCAATACACCAATTTGTGAAAGTGCTGTAGTTTCTGCTGGAATGGGATTGTCAATAAACGGGTATAAAGCCATTGTAGAAATGCAATTTGCCGATTTTGTTTCTACGGGATTCAATCCAATAGTAAATTTGTTGGCCAAATCACATTACAGATGGTCAGAAAAAGCCGATGTGGTGATTCGTATGCCTTGCGGTGGGGGAACTCAAGCAGGGCCTTTTCATTCTCAAACCAATGAGGCTTGGTTTACCAAAACACCCGGATTAAAAGTAGTTTATCCCGCATTTCCTTTAGACGCCAAAGGTTTGTTGAATGCTTCTATAAATGATCCAAATCCAGTTATGTTCTTTGAGCACAAACAATTGTATCGCAGTATTCATCAAGAAGTACCAAAAGAATATTATACTTTACCATTAGGAAAAGCATCGTTAATTTGTGAAGGAACCCAAGTGACTATTATTTCTTTTGGAGCTGCCGTTCATTGGGCGTTAGAAACTTTGGATAAAAACCCAGAAATTTCTGCGGACGTTCTAGATTTGAGAACGTTGCAACCTTTAGATACAGAAGCTATTTTTACATCAGTTAAGAAAACAGGAAAAGCAATTATATACCAAGAAGATTCTCTTTTTGGTGGAATTGCAAGTGATATTTCGTCTTTGATTATGGAAAATTGTTTTAAGTTTTTAGATGCTCCTGTAAAACGAGTGGCGAGTTTAGAAACTCCGATTCCATTCACAAAAGCATTAGAAGATCAGTATTTACCAAAAGGAAGATTTGAAACTGCTTTATTAGAATTGATTAATTATTAATATTCTATAAACTTAACCACAAAGAACACAAAGTTATACGCAAGTTTCGCAAAGGTTTTTCGCCACGAATGATACGAATTATCTCGAATTTTTAAAATCTTTTATATCTAATCTACTTTCGACTTTAAGACCCTCGACTTTCTATAAATTCAATATTTCCCACTCAACAACTCACCACCAATAGCTGATTTAGCTTCAATTCCGAGTTTTTTCATCATTTCATAGGTCGTACAAACCGCTGCCGAAGTAACTGGAATTCCGATTTCTTTTTGGATGAAGTCAATTGCTTCTAAAGACGGCATTTGTACACAAGCAGAAGCTACTAAAACATCAACACCTTTTAAGTTCAAGCGTTTGTAGATTTCTAATAAATTCATAGGATCTTGTGCTGCAACTTCCAAATTATCAGGGATTTCCAATGCAATAGAATCTACAACTTCAAAACCTTGATGTTCAATATAATCAACCACCATATCAGTTAACGGTCGCATGTAAGGGGTAATTATTGCTACTTTTTTGGCTCCCAAAACTTTCAATCCATTAATTAGCGCACCAGCAGAAGTTACAATTGGAGTTGGGAAGTCGTTGGCGATAGTTTCTTGGTGCAAATTCACTTCAGATACACAGTGATAACCGCGTCCCATACTCATAATGGCAACCAAACAAGCATAACCCATTACGTCAACGTGAGCATCTGAAAGTTCTTGCGCACATTTCAAACTCATCGCATCCATGGCTTCGAGTTCTTCCTTGGTTACCTTTTTCATTCGCATTCTACTGCTATGAAACGTAAAACGCTCTGGCAAAATCGTTTCACGAGAACGAAAAATGGCTGGTATTTCGGTTTCCATCGTCACATTGGAAGACGGAACAATTTGTCCTATTCTGTATTTTTTCATGATTTTTTTATTTAACCGCAAAGTCACAAGGTTTTCGTAAAGTTCGCAAAGTTTATTTAATCTTCTATTTTAATAAAATTTTGCATCAATTGATCTAAATCGGCATTTGACTTTGGTTCGTTTTTAAAACTTAGATTCAGTACTAAAGGTTGATTGTTTATAATTCCTGAAGCTAAAACTTTGAATTTTAAATCAGAATCTTTTAATTTATACTTTCTCCCTTTAAATATAACTCCATTTGATTTGAAACTTATTACTGAAATTTCTTTAGCTTGAGTTTGGTCTTCAAATTGCTTGATTATCTGATTTTGGATCTGTTGTTCAAACATTTCTTTTGACAAATATAACCATTGAGCTGAAAAATTATCATTTTCAATTTCAAATTCCGAATTTGCTTTATAATTTATTGGAACTTCAATTTCAATATTAGCATAATTGACTTTTTTAATAATTGTATTTTGTGAATAGGTATTTAAACAAATGAAAATAAAAGCAATTAATGTTATTTTTAATTTCATAATTATATTTCCTTAACCGTATTTCTAATCGTTCCGATTCCTTCAACGGTACATTCTAAAATATCACCATCATGCAACCATTCTTGTGGACTTCTACCAGCTCCAACTCCCGAAGGGGTTCCGGTGGCAATTATATCTCCAGGTTCTAAAGTAAAAACCGTACTTAAATCATTAATCAAATCATTGATATTGAATAATAGAAATTGGGTATTGGAGTTTTGTTTTTCAACACCATTTACTGTCAACGATAAATTCAGATTGTGTGGATTTTCGATTTCGTCCTTTGTAACTAAATACGGTCCCATAGGCGCAAAAGTATCCTGACCTTTAGAAACAATCCATTGTCCTTCACGACGGCAATCACGAGCAGAAATATCATTAATTACGGTG
>JBIPNF010000268.1:0-3094 GCA_044373885.1 Flavobacterium sp.
GAACCAATTCAAGCGGACAGACCCGATCAAACTGAAACTCCAGCAATTGTTCCAAGAGGAATGTTTCAAGTAGAAACTGGATTTACTTTTCAGAAAAATGATGAAATCAGCAAAACCAATACTTTACCAACTGTTTTATGGAAATATGGTGTCAATGAAAATTTTGAGTTGAGATTAATCACCGAATTTATATCAGAAAAAATCGGCAAAAATACACAAGATGGTTTAGTGCCAATATATATAGGTTTTAAAGTAAAATTGGCCGAAGAAAAAGGCATTGTTCCTAAAACATCATTTATTGCACATATTGGCCTGCCGAATGCAGCTTCCGCAAAATACAAAACTGATTTTTATGCACCTGAATTTAGATTTGTAATGCAGCACACTTTATCAAATAAATTTTCTTTAAGTTATAATTTGGGTGCCGAATGGGACGGATTTTCTGTTGAACCCACTTTTATTTATACGTTAACATCAGGGTATTCGGTATCAAAAAAAATTGGATTGTACATCGAAACTTTTGGTTTTGCGCCTCAAAAAAACAAAGCCAATCATAATTTTGATGGCGGAATAACCTATTTGATAAACAATAATTTTATGTTAGATTTGTCATCGGGTTTTGGAATTACAAAAAATGCTCCCAAAAATTATTTTGCTTTTGGATTCTCCTTTAGAATGTAACACATGAAACATTACAATTATATTTTTGCAGGCACAGGATTATCAGCTTTAATGACGGTTTTTAAAATGGTGCAGTCTGGAAAATTCGCTGATAAATCAATTTTATTATTGGACGAAAATTCTAAAAAAACCAACGATAGAACCTGGTGTTTTTGGACTGAAAACAATGAAAATTGGGAAACAATAATTCATAAAAAATGGAATTCCGCCTTGTTTGCCAATCAAGATTTTAAAATTGACATTAATTTAAATCCCTACAAATACAACCAAATTCGGGGATTAGACTTTTATAATTTTGTTTTTGATATCATTTCAAAACAAGAAAATATCACTTTTGTAAATCAAAAAGTTGTCGATTATGAAGAGTCCGAAAAGCAAATAACGCTTCAAACAGAAACCGATTCCTATACTTGCGACCAATTATTCAACAGCATTCTCGATCCGTATGAAGTTGAAAATCAATCCCAATATCCGCTTTTGCAACAGCATTTCATCGGTTGGTTCATACAATCTGAACAAGAAGTTTTCAATGCTGAACAAGCCACTTTTATGGATTTTTCAGTCGAACAAAAAGGAAATACTCGGTTTATGTATGTTTTGCCAACTTCTAAAACAGAAGCTTTATTGGAATATACGTTGTTTTCACACCAACATTTAGAAGCATCGGAATACGAATTGGAGCTTGAAAATTACATTCAAAAATTAGGAATTACAAACTATAAAATCATCGAAAAAGAACGGGGAAGCATTCCGATGACGTGTTTCCCTTTCTGGAAAAATAATACGGTGCGCCTTTTAAATATTGGCTCTGCCGGAGGATGGACAAAAGCAAGCACGGGATATACGTTCAAAAATGCCGATAAAAAATCAACACAATTGGTTCGCTTTTTAGAAACCCAATCCGACTTTCGACAGTTTCATAAAATGAGTAAATTCTGGTTTTATGATTTGCTGTTATTAGATATTTTACATCGAAAAAACGAATTAGGCGCTACCATTTTTTCTGCCTTATTCAAAAAAGGAAATTCAAAACTTATTTTCAAATTTTTAGACGAGGAAACTTCTCTAAAAGAAGACATTCAAGTGATTTTGAAATGTCCAAAACGCTTATTTACAAAGGCCTTATTCCGCGTAATTTTCAAATCCAAATAGCGGGCTATCACATTATAACAAAACTTTATAATTCAAATTTATTTGTTGCATCGAAACTTTGTAACTTTGCAATCAGATTTCAAAAATTATATCTTAATTCACAATTCTAAAATTTAAAAATATGTATCCAGAAGAAATGGTAATTCCAATGCAAGCTGAACTAACAGCTGCTGGATTTCAAGATTTACACAGTGCCGAAGCGGTAGAAAACGCTTTAAAATTGGAAGGAACAACGCTTGTAGTTGTAAATTCTGTTTGTGGTTGTGCCGCAAGAAACGCTCGTCCAGGAGTAAAAATGAGTTTGGATGGTGCTAAAAAACCAACCAACTTAATAACTGTTTTTGCAGGCGTTGACAAAGATGCCGTTGATGCTGCAAGAAAACATATGTTTCCTTTTCCTCCATCGTCACCAAGTGTGGCTTTGTTTAAAAACGGAGAATTGGTGCACATGTTAGAGCGCCATCACATTGAAGGTCGCCCCGCAGAATTAATTGCAGAAAACTTGCAAGATGCTTTCAACGAATATTGCTAATTCAAATTCAAGTCAAAAAACCGCATTCCTTTTCAGTAAAGAATGTGGTTTTTTTATTTGGGCATTACCCCAACTTCCACATGCGTTCCAGTTACGGTCGGGCATTCCGCTACAAGTCCTCGTCAAGTTCCGCTTTCGCTACACTTGACTGTGGGCTTTTTGCTGCATTCCCTAATGCGAAGAAGTGAAACCCTATACAAATTAGATTTCAAAAAAACTCTTCAAAGAATTAACAACTTATAAAACAGTTATTTGATTTGATTTGATTTCAATAAAACTATATGTTAAAGTAAAATTACTTATATTTGGAAAGATAAATCTAACCCCAATACTATGAAAGCACTCATTAAAATTATATTATTTGGATTTATAATTCTTAGTTTTAATTGTACATCAAAACAATCCGATTCCGATACTATCACACTTGAACAATTGGCAACAAAAAAAACAGCCATAGAAAATTATATAACTACCTTTACTTGCTCAGAAAGTCTCGGATGTAATTACATCGCTTTTGGTTCAAAACCTTGTGGTGGACCTAGAATGTACTTAGCATTTTCTAATACTATTAACTTACCGCAACTTCAAATAATGGTAGCTGAATATAACGAAATGGATAATTTAAGAAACCAACAAACTGGTGCGATTTCAGATTGCGCTATTCCTCCGCCTCCTAATTTAATTAGATGCGTTAACGGCGTTTGTACTATAATAAATTAAAAAACTTTT
>JBIPNF010000068.1:0-10712 GCA_044373885.1 Flavobacterium sp.
CCAATTCAGAAACACGAAGCCCACAACCATAAAGCGTTTCTAAAATAGCACGATTGCGTTCCCCTTCATTAGAACTTAAATCAACAGCCGCAATTAATCGATCAATGTCAGTTACGGATAAAGTATCAGGAAGTTTTCTGCCTATTCTTGGGGTTTCAATTAATTCTAAAGGATTGTCTGTTCTATAATCTTCAAACAGCATATACGTGAAAAAACTTTTTAAACCAGAAATAATTCTGGCTTGAGAACGGGCATTTACTTCTTTTGCAACACTATAAATAAAAAGCTGAATAGTTTCTTCGTTTATGTTTATGGGAGAAACGGAAATTGAATTTTCATCCAAAAAAAGACACAAACGCTCAATATCAAAAGTATAATTGTCTATGGTATTTTTAGACAAACCCCTCTCAATTCGCAAATACGATTGATAACTTTTTATGTAAGACTTCCAATTCATGAATACAAAGGAAAACTATTTGCATAAAAAAACCTCCTAAATTAGGAGGTTAATTGATTTAAACAAACAAAAACAATTAGAAGTGCAAAGCAAATCCAATATTAACTTGAAAAGTATTCTTATCAGTATAATTGTCATTTAAAGTTAGATTGTATCTAACTCCAGGTTCAACACTAACATTGGAACTCAAAAACCAAGCATAGCCTGCTTGAATTCCTAAATAAGAAGGATTTTCATCAAAATCTTTTATAGAAGCTCCAGAATAATCAACTTGAACAGGAAATTGACTACCAATATAATATTTAGCCCCTATTTTATAGGAAAAAATAGTAGTATCAAATAAATCATTTTTCATTCCCCCAAAACCTAAACCTACTTTTACAGCCAAATCCTTGATTACAAAATAACCTACTTCGGCTCCAAAATTATATTCTGAATCACCATCAGTATCAGAATAACTAAAACCAGTATAAGAGCCCATCGGAGTTCCAAAAGCAGTATTAGCTTCAATCAACCATTTACCTGCGTCAGTTTGGCCTTCATTTTTTGCTCCTAATTTGTCTTGCGCACTAACAAATCCAAATACTAAAAGTGCAACAAGTGTTACGATAATTTTTTTCATTTTGCTTTTTGTTATTGATTTATAAGAATAAAATTACATCTTAAATCTAGCAATAGAATTAAATTTACATATACTCGATGTAGTGTTTAATTTAAACGATAAAAAACAAAAAAAACCACGCCAGGTGGCGTGGTCTAAAGATTAATATTGAATTAATTAGAATTTGTAACCAAATGATAATTGAATAGAAGAGTTTTTAGAATCAGTTGAAACTCCAGCTACGTCTTTAATTACATTTGATAATCCCATGTTGTAACGCAATCCCAAAGACATTGTTTCGTTTAGATTATACCCAGCTCCTAAGTTCAAACCAAAATCAGTTGAATTACATGCGTCTTTAATGTCAGTTCCGTCAGATTTTGCAGACATTAAAAAACCAATTTGTGGTCCTGCTTCAATACTAAAAGCATCAGCTACATAATATTTAGCCATAACTGGAATATTGATATAATTTAAATTTAAATTACCTCCAGTAAATTTAGCACCTTGAGCAGAATACAATAATTCAGGTTGTACAGCAAATTTGTCGCTAATTTTAAATTCAGCAAAACCACCTAAATGGAAAGCCAATAAAGAACTTGCACCTTCTTCTGAAGTACTAGACATACTCAATCCACCTTTCACACCAAATTTTGTGTCTTGTGCATTAGCAAAGCTAAATACAAATACTGCAGCAGCAGTTAAAATAATTTTTTTCATTTTTGTTTTTGTTTAAAATTAATAATAGTAAAAATATCCATTAATGTTAACACTCAGTTTCCTACAGATTTTCATTTATTAACAATTTAATTAACAATAATTTATTTTATAATAAAAATTATAGATATTATATAAATATCTTGCCTATAAAATAAATATATAATATTAAGTTGTAAAAAGAATAAATTATTAGAATAGTAATCATAAATAAAGTGAATAGATTTCTTACTTTTACTTAAAAAATTTATGAAAATAATAATCATCAACGGACCAAATCTTAATCTTTTAGGGATAAGAGAACCTGAAATTTATGGGAATCAAACATTTGAAGTTTATTTTGATGAATTACAAATTAAATTTCCTCAAATAAAACTCGATTACTTCCAAAGTAATATCGAAGGTGAAATAATTTCTAAGATTCAAGAAGTTGGTTTTTCCTATGATGGTATTATTTTAAATGCCGCAGCTTATACACATACTTCGATTGGAATTGGAGATGCCGTAAAAGCGATAACGACTCCATTAATTGAAGTTCATATTTCAAATACCTTTTCTCGCGAACCGTTTCGCCATCAATCTTTTATTTCGGCAAATGCAAAAGGAGTAATTCTAGGTTTTGGAATGAAGAGTTATGATTTGGCGCTACACTCTTTTTTGTAGTTTTCAAATGCTATAAATCCTAGTAAATAAAAACCGCTGTAACAATTATAACTCCGATTCGTCGTTACTACAAAAAAAATAGTATGAAAAAAATACACTTACTCCTATTATTAGCCTCTTTTTATGGTTTTACACAAATTAAAGGAACCGTTTCCGATGAAAAAGGAAATCCCATACCCTTCGTAACTATTTTTTCTGCGAATACCTACAATGGAACCACCTCGAACGATAACGGAAAATATGAATTGAATGTCAAAACTATTGGAAAACAAACTATCATTTTTCAATACCTAGGATTTAAAACCCAAAAAATTGCAATTACGGTTGAAAAACTACCTTATATATTAAATGTAAAATTATATGAAGAAAACTTCACGTTAAACGAAGTTATAATTAACCCAAAAGACAATCCTGCCAATGCAATAATCCGAGGCGCCATTGCAAACAAAAAGGAAAATTCAGATAAAACTGCACGCTATAAAGCCGATTTTTATTCTCGTGGGATTTTTAAAGTCAAAGATTTACCTAAAAAAATTATGGGAATAAAAGTAGAATTTGACGATAAAACAATGGGTTCTACAATAGATTCAACTGGAAGCGGGATAATTTATTTGTCGGAAACAGTTTCTAAAATAGCATTTGAGAAACCTAATAATTTAAAGGAAAAAATTATTGCTTCAAAAATTAGTGGGAACAATAATGGTTTTAGTTATAATACGGCAGAATCTGCGACTTATGATTTTTATAATAATACAATCGATTTTAATGTTAGCTTGATTTCTCCAATTGCAAACAATGCTTTTAACTACTATAAATACAAGTTGGAAGGTACTTTTTTTGATGAAAACAACCAACAAATTTGCAAAATAAAAGTTATTCCCAAACGCGATAAAGAGCCGGTTTTAGAAGGATATCTCTATATTGTTGAGGATAGCTGGGCAATTTACGCTATTGATTTAGACATTAAAGGCTACCGAATGAAAAATGAATTTGTAGATGTAATGACTTTGAAACAAAATTACAGCTACAATTCGAAAAATAAAATTTGGGCGAAAAATTC
This sequence comes from Flavobacterium sp., assembly GCA_044373885.1. GTDB lineage: Bacteria > Bacteroidota > Bacteroidia > Flavobacteriales > Flavobacteriaceae > Flavobacterium. Next base: position 3,499 of record JBIPNF010000068.1, read on the forward strand.
ACAAAGTTTGGCATTCAATGCTGGAATTTTTGGAATTAAATTCAACGGAAAATTCAATTATGTTTTTAGCAATTATGAGTTTCCTAATTCCTTTGAAAAGAAAACTTTTAGTAATGAAATTTTGAGTTTTGAAGAAAATGCCAACAAAAAAGATTCTATCTATTGGAATAAAAACAGACCAATTCCCTTAACTTCAGAGGAAAACACTGATTATATCAAAAAAGACAGTATTTATATTGTTGTAAATTCAAAAACATACTTGGATTCAATTGACAAGAAAAACAACAAATTCAAAGTAATAGATATTCTATCGGGTTATAATTATAAAAATAGCACAAAGAAAACAAACTTCAATTATACCGGATTGCTTGATTTGAGTGCTCTAAGTTTCAATACCGTGCAGGGTTATAGCCTGTCTTCTGGATTTAATTTTAGAAAACGTAATGAGGAAAATGGAAAAAACACAACAATAAAAACCGAAGTTAATTATGGATTTTCTGATACTCGTTTGCGCATTTCAGGATATTTCAACCACCGCTTCAATAACCAAAACTATGCCTATTTGAATCTTTCCGGAGGAACAAAAGTCAAACAATTTAACGATAACGAGCCAATTAGTCCATTAATTAATACTGTAAGTTCTCTATTCTTTAAAAATAATTTTATGAAATTATATAATTTAGAATTTGCTCAGATAAACTATGGGCGAGATGTAGCGAATGGTTTAAATTTAAGCGGAAAGATAACATACGAACAAAGAAAACAGTTACTGAACGCCACCGATTACGCTGTTGTAAAAAGTGACGCTTTTTATTCTTCTAATAATCCGTTAGACCCCAATGATTTTGCGAACTCAGGATTTGAAGCGCATCATTTAGTTAAGGTTGGACTAAATGCTAGAATAAATTTTGGTAATAAATACTTTTCACGCCCCGATGGTCGATTCAATATTAGAAATCAAAAATACCCAACACTTTTTATTGCTTATGAAAAGGCAGTTGCGGGAAGTGAGAAAAAATACGAATTTGACCAGGTAAATGCTCGTTTGTATTATGATATTAATGTTGGGAACAAAGGAAATCTTGCGCTGAATTTAAGAGTTGGGAAATTCTTTAATGCAGAAAATATTGCTTTTATGGATTTCAAACATTTCAATGGAAATCAAACTCATATTGGAAGCACAGGCCGTTATTTGAATGTATTTAATTTGCTGCCTTATTATTCAAATAGTACTAATGACAGTTATTTTGAAGGGCATTCGGAATACAATGATAGTGGATTTATTATGAATAAAATCCCATTATTAAACAAATTAAAATCGACATTGATATTAGGATTTCATGAACTTGTTATTCCAAATAGAAAACCCTATTCTGAAGTTAGTATTGGTTTAGATAATTTAGGTTTTGGAAAATTCAAACTGTTTCGAGTAGATTATGTTCGCTCGTATCAAAACGGCTCTCAAAGTGATGGTGTCGTTTTTGGATTAAAAATACTTAATGTCTTAGATTAAATTTCTTTACAGATAAAAACGGGTAAGAAGTAATTCTCACCCGTTATATTATTTATAGTCTGGTTCGTTTGGTTCAATGTGAATTAAAACATGTCCCAGTTCAAAAATCTTTTCTCGCAAAGTATCCTTTAATAAATGGGCTAAATCGTGCCCTTCTTTAACCGAAATTGTAGCGTCAACAACAGCATGCAAATCTACATGGTATTTCATTCCAGATTTGCGAATAAAACATTTTTCAGTTTCTATTATCCCGTCAACATTTAAAGAAACAGTTCTTATTTCAGCAACCAAATCATCATATAAATGCTCGTCCATTATTTCGCCCAAAGCAGGTCTGAAAATGAGATAACTATTATAAAGTATAAATCCAGATGCAAAAAGTGCTGCCCAATCATCGGCAGATTCGTATCCTTTTCCAAGAAATATTGCGATTGAAATCCCAATAAATGCAGCAATCGAAGTAATTGCATCGCTTCTATGGTGCCAAGCATCTGCTTTTAGTGACGAACTATTTGTTTGGATTCCTCGTTTCATAACCAATCGAAATGAAAATTCTTTCCAAATAATAATTGCACCCAAAACAATTAATGTCCATGGTTTTGGCAATTCGTGAGGCATTCCAATATTATTGATACTTTCATAAGCAATAATAGTCGCCGAAGTAATTAAAAAACCAACCACTAAAAAAGTAACCAATGGTTCCGCACGTCCGTGTCCATAAGGATGGTTTGCATCCGCGGGACGGTTTGAATATTTGATTCCAAATAATACTAAAAAGGAAGAAAAAATATCTGTAGTCGATTCAATTGCATCGGCGATTAACGCATAAGAATTTCCAAAAACACCTGCAATCCCTTTTACAATTGCCAAACAGGAATTTCCAATAATACTAAAGTATGTGGCTTTTACAGCTGTTTGTTCACTATTCTTCATTATAGAATGTAGGCATTATCTAAAAATTAAATTATTCACGGATAATATTAGCGCCAATTGCTCTTAATCTTTCATCAATTCTTTCGTACCCTCTATCAATTTGATCACTATTTTGAATAATACTCGTCCCTTTGGCAGAAAGTGCAGCAATCAACAATGAAATCCCAGCACGAATATCCGGTGATGACATTGTAGTAGCTTTCAATTGTGACTCAAAATTATGTCCCATTACTACCGCTCTATGGGGATCGCATAACATAATTTTAGCACCCATATCAATCAGTTTATCCACAAAGAACAAACGACTTTCGAACATTTTTTGGTGAATTAATACATCTCCTTTTGCTTGTGTAGCTACAACCAAAACGATACTCAATAAATCGGGAGTAAAACCTGGCCAAGGCGCATCGGCAATCGTAAGAATAGAACCATCGATGTCGGTTTTAATTTCATAACCGTCGTTATGAGCTGGAATATATATATCGTCGCCTCTTTTTTCGAGGGTAATTCCTAATTTTCTGAACGTATTTGGGATTACACCAAGGTTTTCCCAACTAACATTTTTGATGGTAATTTCACTTCTAGTCATTGCGGCAAGCCCAATCCAAGAACCAATTTCTATCATATCTGGAAGAATTCTGTGTTCGCATCCTCCCAAATTATGAACTCCTTCAATAGTCAATAAATTAGATCCGACTCCAGTTATTTTTGCGCCCATTGAATTCAACATTTTACATAATTGTTGTAAGTAGGGTTCGCATGCAGCATTGTAAACCGATGTTTTGCCTTTGGCCAAAACAGCAGCCATCACAATGTTAGCAGTTCCTGTAACTGAGGCTTCATCTAATAGCATGTCAGTACCAATCAATCCGTCAACAGCTTCTACACCATAAAAATGATCTTCTCTGTTGTAACGGAATTTTGCTCCAAGATTAATAAAACCTTCAAAATGTGTATCTAATCTTCTACGTCCAATTTTGTCACCTCCAGGTTTTGGTATATATCCTCTTCCGAAACGGGCTAAAAGCGGTCCAACAATCATTATAGAACCTCTTAAAGAACCCCCTTCTTTTTTGAAAGCTTCGGTTTCTAAATACCCAACATTTACTTCGTCTGCTTGAAAAGTTATAGAACTTGTAGAATGTCTTTGAATTTTAACTCCTAAATTACCTAATAAAGTAATTAATTTATTGACGTCAATAATGTCTGGAATATTGTTTATAGTGACTTTTTCGGGAGTTAAAAGTACTGCGCACAAAATTTGTAACGCTTCATTTTTTGCTCCTTGTGGAGTGATATCCCCTTTTAGTCGAATGCCACCTTCAATTTTAAATGTTCCCATATATTTTAATTATGAATTTTTAATTATTAATTATGAGTTTTTCAAGCACTAATGAAAACCCATAAATTCTAATTGTTTTACAAAGGTTTTCTTGTTTGATTTTTGTGAATTGGATTATTTGGCTTTCCCGTTTTGGTAATTTTTGGCTTAATAAGTGGCCCAGAGGGGTTTATTTTATTAGAAATTCGCTTGTTGGTTCTCATTAAATCTGAGGTATTCAAAAGCGCTTCGGTACTTTGAAGCATATTAATCTTCCCGCCAGAAAGTTCAAATAAATGTTCGAAAATAACATCGTCTTTTACGGTGTCTTTGTTCCAACTTAAATATGATTTTTTCATGTGATTGGCGATTACTTTAATCAATGCCGATTTCATTTCGCCTTCTTCCCAATTGTTGGCAACATCAATCATGTATTTAATATTATTACCATAAAAACGGTATTTTGGAAAGTTTTGTGGGTATTTTAAAACGTCAGGCTTTAATTGTAAAACCTCTCGAGTTGGAATTGGATATGGTGAAATCACATCCAATTTAAAGTCGGACATAATGAAAAGTTGGTCCCAAAGTTTGTGTTGAAAATCCAATACATCGCGAAGGTGTGGATTTAAACTTCCCATTACTTGAATGATATATTTCGCGGCTTTATTGCGCTCGATTGGGTCTTCAATGGCAGTTGCTTGCTCAATCAATTTTTGCAAATGACGTCCGTATTCCGGAATGATAAGATGTTCTCTTTCTGAATTGTATTCTAAATTAAAAACAACATCGTTTGCTACTTCTTTTTGATATTTTGTAACCATAATTTATAGGGAAATTATACCTTTTACAGTTGAAAGTTCAAGGTATTTGTCAATTATTTTTTGTGCATTTGTCATTTGAACGTCAATGGAGACGCTTGTATATTTGCCTGTTTTTGAATTTTTGGTTACAATTACAGCGCCCATATTGTTGAAAGCATTCTCGACTATTTCTATTTTTTCTTGGTCGGTTGGAACTATAAATTTAAACAAATATTCGGCGGGCCAAGTATTGCTATTGTTTAATTCCGTTCTTAATCTTTCATAAAATTCCTTGGTAATCTTGTCCATTCTAAAATATATTATAGCAAATATAAGTTAAAATTTGTGAATTATAAAGTTTGATTGTGTTTTTGAAATTTACAAAAATACAAATGAATGATTTTTAGCCCTGATGGAAATGGAAATCCCACGCATTTTTGGCGTGGATTGAAATGTACAGCAGGAATTGCAATTTCTGAAAATGCGGGAACAATTCGCTCCAAAAAAGAAATAATCTTTTCAATTCCCGATTAGTTTAAGTAAATTTGCGCCTTAAATTAAAAAGTGCAAAAGGAAATCATAGTTATTATTGGCGGGCCTGGAACGGGAAAGACAACGATTATCGATGGGCTTTTAGAGCGCGGATATTGTTGCTATCCTGAGATTTCACGGGAAGTGACGATGGAAGCGAAGAAGCAGGGAATTGAGCAATTGTTTCTTGAAAATCCGTTGCTTTTTAGTGAATTACTTTTGGAAGGGCGCAAAAAACAGTTTTTGAATGCGCAAAATGAGCCTCACGAAATTGTATTTTTAGACCGAGGAATTCCCGATGTTTTGGCTTATATGCATTATATTGGCGATAGTTATCCTTCTTTTTTTGATACTGCTTGTCGTGAAAATACCTATACAAAAATATTTATTCTTCCACCTTGGGAAGAGATTTATGTGAGTGATGATGCCCGTTATGAAAATTACGAACAAGCAAAATTGATTTACAATCACCTTACGGAAACGTATCAAAATTATGGCTACGAATTAATTGAAGTGCCAAAAGATACCTTGGATAACAGAATTATTTTTATCTTAGAGCAAATTTAGTTCGGGTTTTCTTGAAATACCTGAAACTTTAAGCAATAATAAATGCCAAAAGCGTTAGAAATTCTTCAAAAATACTGGAAACACGATTACTTTAGATCACTTCAAAAAGAGGTTATTGACTCTGTTTTGAGCGGTCAGGACACGTTTGCTTTGTTACCAACGGGAGGTGGAAAATCGATTTGTTTTCAGGTTCCAGCATTGATGAATGAAGGGATTTGTTTGGTGATTTCCCCTTTGGTTGCGTTGATGAAAGACCAAGTTCAGAATTTGCAAAAACGAGATATTAAAGCGATTGCGCTAACTGGCGGAATAAAATCGGATGAAATGGTGGTGCTTTTAGACAACTGTCAATTTGGGAACTATAAATTTTTATACCTATCGCCCGAGCGTTTGCAAACCGAGTGGATTTTAGAGCGAATTAAGCAATTACCAATTTCTATTATTGCAATTGATGAAGCGCACTGTGTGTCGCAATGGGGGCATGATTTTCGACCTTCGTATTTGAAAATTTCCAATTTAAAAACTCATTTTCCAAAAGTTCCATTTATAGCATTGACTGCTTCGGCGACGAAAAGAGTTCAGGAAGATGTGATTTTGCAATTGGGATTGGAAAAAACTAACGTGTTTCAAAAATCATTTAACAGAGAAAACATCGCTTATTTTGTTTTGGAAGCTGAAGATAAATTGTTTCGGATGGAGCAAATTCTGAAGAAAAATCCAGAACCTTCTATTATATATGTGCGAAATAGAAAATCGTGTTTGGATGTTTCATCGCAATTGCAGGCACTAGGATTCAAATCTACATATTATCACGGTGGATTATCGGCCAAGGAAAAAGATAAAAATATGCAGCTTTGGATGTCGGAAGAAGCGCAAGTGATTGTGGCTACCAATGCGTTTGGAATGGGAATTGACAAGGCAAATGTAAAAACTGTAATCCATATTCAGTTGCCCGAAAATATAGAAAATTATTATCAAGAAGCGGGCCGTGCGGGGAGAAATGAAGAAAAAGCGTACGCCGTTTTGCTGACAAGTCCTTCCGATAAATCGAATGCTGAAAGTCAGTTTATAGCTGTTTTGCCAGATAAAAAATTTCTAAATACAATGTATGTAAAATTGTGTAATTATTTCCAAATTGCTTATGGCGAAGGAATTGAGGAGCAATTTTCTTTTAATTTGAATCAGTTTTGTGGAAAATATGAATTTCCTATTTTGAAAACCTATAATGCAATGCAGTTTTTAGACCGTCAAGGAATCATTACTTTGTCGCAAGAATTTTCAGAAAAAGTGATGGTTCAATTTATAATTCCTTCCAAAGAAGTGCTTCGATATATGAGCTTGAATAGAAAAGACGAACCAATTTTATTGGCTTTGCTCCGCTCCTATCCTGGAATACACGAAGTTCCCGCAGCTTTGAATATTGCGATGATTGCAAAAAAAGCGGAAACCAATGAAACTGCCGTAAATGCTTTATTGCATCAATTAATGGAAAAAGGAATTATAGAATACCACGCAAAAAGCAATGATACTCGATTGATTTTCAATGTGA
>JBIPNF010000269.1:0-3065 GCA_044373885.1 Flavobacterium sp.
TACTGTTGAATCGTCAATAATGGTTTTACTATAGCTTCCCTTGTTTCAATTGAGGCCTTACCGTCAGGATAATTTTCCATTAAATCTCTGTGTCCAGCAATTTTCAATAACAAACGCTTAGTTTCTACGAATTCGTCATAAATAATTTGCCAAAAGGCTCCGAATTCAGGATCTTCTTTCATATAAGCAGTCAATGGGAAAAATGATTTTGCCAATGCCATCATACTATTTTCTAGAAGCGTTCTGAAAAATAAAGAACTATGGTACAAATTCTGAATATCATCCCACTTATTATTATCTTCAAAATGTTTTAAAGCAGAACCTACGCCAAAGAAACCAGGTACATTTTGCTTCAATTGGCTCCAAGAACCAACAAATGGAATTGCCCGCAAATCAGCAAAATCTAGCTTTTCAGACTTTCCTCTTTTTGAGGGACGACTTCCAATATTAGTTTTTGCGTAATAATTCAACGTGCTCATTTGCTCCAAATAAGGAATGAATTTTGGGTGATTTTTAAAATTTATGTATTTATTAAATCCGACTTCCGCCAATTCATCTAACATACTTTTCTCAGAAGAAGTCAATAAATTAGAGCCGTCATCGAAAATTTTATTAGTAACACCCGCACTCAAAAGGTTTTCTAAATTATAACGACAAGAATCTAATGTTCCAAAATTAGAACTAATGGTTTGACCTTGAACTGTAATTTGAATTTGTTCATTCTCAATATTTGAACCTAATGAAGCATAGAACTTATGCGTTTTTCCACCTCCACGAGCTGGCGGACCGCCTCTGCCGTCAAAGAAAATTACTTTAACTCCATATTTTCTTGAAACAGTTGTAATATTTTCCTTTGCCTTATAAATACTCCAATTTGCCATTAAATAGCCACCGTCTTTAGTACCGTCCGAAAAACCTAACATTACTGTTTGCTTATTTCCTCTACTCTTAATGTGATTTAAATAGGTTTCATTGGTGTATAATTGTTCCATTACAAGATGTGCATTTTGCAAATCATCAATAACTTCAAATAGTGGTATTACGTCAACTGTAGGTTGATTCCAATCGCACAAACGGAACAAGGCAAATGTTTCCATCACCTGAATTGCACTTTCACAATTACTAATAATGTAGCGGTTGCTCCCAAATTCTCCATTTTTTTCTTGTATGGATTTCATCGCATAAATTGAATCCAATGTCGATTTAGTTATTTCATCTTGATAATCGTCAGGATTTAAATCGTTTGTTAATTGAGATGCGATTGCTAATTTCTCAGTTTCATTAGATGAATAATAGACTTTTTCATTTGGTAGATTTCCTTTTTTGGGAGCGTTTTCCAAAATAGTTTTGATAACACCGTTATGAATTTTACTATTCTGACGAATATCTAATGAGGCAAAATGAAACCCAAAATGGTTGACTTTATTCAAAAGTGAATTTAAATCATCTATATATAATGATTGATGTTGCTCGATTACAATTGCTTTAATTTGGTGTAATTTAGCTTTAAATTCCTCTAAAGTGATGTAAATTTCTCCTTGAGAATAAAAAACAGAACGATAAATTTTTGATTCAAGTTCCGCTATTAAAGTATCTACTTGTGAAAATGTTAACTTTCTTTTTAATTTTCTGATATCTACATAATAGCACTTCAATATAGAAGTTCGAAGTCGCTCAGCTACATTCAGTGAAATTGAAGTAGTAACAAATGGATTTCCATCCCTATCACCTCCTGGCCAAAACCCTAAATTGAAAATTGGATTATTTATTTCATCGTCACGAAAAATATTTTTTTGTAAGTACAACATCATTTCTCCAATTGTTTCATAGAAAACATTTTCTAGGTACCAAATCAAGCTTACCGCTTCGTCAAACGGCGTTGGTTTTTCTGATTTTATAAATGGTGTTTTACCTAATTGCGATAATAATTCTTTAATTTTAAGTAAATTATCTTCTCGGATTGCGTCTGTCAAATCGGTAATAATTCCGAGAACCGTTCCTGGGTAAAACTGGGTTGGATGTGCCGTTAAAACTGGTCGTACATTAAAATCATTTAAAAACCCTCTCAATTGATCCGTTTTCTCTTTTTCTTCAGCAATTTCTTTAATATCTCTTAAGGAACCCCTGCCTTCTAAATTATTTACAACTGGAAATGCAGCATCTTCAACGGCATCAAAAAGCACAATTTGTCTTTCAATATATTGAATAAATCGAAAAAACAAATCAATTCGCTCAGATTCAGAAGCGTTATCCATATATTTAGTCACGAAAAAATCTACAATTTGAATTGGCGTTTCTTGTTTATTAAACCCTTTTTCACAAACTTCTGTAAATAAAGGTAATAATACCCCCGTATTATCAATGGCGTCAAAAGGAAGAGTTAAGAATAGGCTGTTATAAACCTGGTATTTAGAAAGGACGTTTTGGTTGAATCTTTCAATTTTTGGAAGCGTATACATTTTAGTAATTGTATTGTTAGGAAAAAAATAAGCAATAAAAAAGCCCCAAGAAAAACTTGAGGCTTTATAAAATAATACTTTATAAAAAACTACAAGTTTTTGAAAATCGTGTGCATTAAACGTTTTTTATCGTTCAAACTTTCGTCAAGCGAAATCATGGTTTCAGTTCTATAAACTCCTTCTATATCATCAACCATAAAAATAACATCCTTAGCATGTTTGGTGTCCTTTGCTCTAATTTTGCAGAAAATATTAAATTTACCTGTAGTAATATGTGCAACAGTAACGAAAGGAATTTCATTAATACGCTCCAAAACAAATTTTGTTTGTGAAGTATTATTAAGAAACACACCAACGTAAGCGATAAAAGAATAACCTAATTTTTCATAATCCAACGTCAATGAAGACCCCATAATTATCCCTGCATCTTCCATTTTTTTCACTCTCACGTGAACTGTACCTGCCGAAATCAATAATTTCTTTGCAATATCAGTAAATGGAACTCTTGTATTGTCAATCAACATGTCTAAAATTTGATGATCGACTTCATCTAAACGGAACTTGCTCATAAGTAGGTTTTTTAATGTATTTTAATTTATTTCAATT
>JBIPNF010000069.1:0-10671 GCA_044373885.1 Flavobacterium sp.
ACACTTTCTGACGAAGAAGTGATTTTTGAAGAACAACAAGGAAAATTATTTTATATAAAATACCAAATTGAAGGAAGTTCAAACTTTGTAACCGTTGCAACAACGCGTCCAGAAACCATTTTTGGCGATACTGCAATTTGTATAAATCCAAATGATGAGCGCTTTTCACACCTAAAAGGTAAAAATGCTATTGTCCCAATTTGCGGAAGAGTTATTCCAATCATTGAAGACGATTATGTCGACGTAGAATTTGGAACAGGCTGCCTAAAAGTCACTCCAGCACACGATATGAACGACAAAACCCTTGGCGAAAAACACAATTTAGAAATTATAGACATCTTCAATGAAGATGCAACACTGAATAGTTTTGGATTGCATTATCAAGGTAAAGATCGTTTTGTAGTTCGAAATGAAATTGCTAAAGAATTAGAAACGAACGGTAGTTTGATAAAAACGGAAATCCACTTGAACAAAGTGGGAACTTCAGAAAGAACCAAAGCCGTAATCGAACCACGTTTGTCCGACCAATGGTTTCTAAAAATGGAAGATTTGGTAAAACCTGCCATAAAATCGGTGTTGGTTGATGGCGAAATTAAATTGCATCCAGCTCGTTTTAATAATACCTATGCGCATTGGTTGAATAATATCCGTGATTGGAATATTTCTCGTCAATTGTGGTGGGGACAACAAATTCCTGCGTACTTTTTTGGAGATGGAAAAGAGGATTATGTAGTGGCCGAATCAATTGAAGAAGCTTTAGTTCTAGCAAAACAAAGAACCAATAACCAACAATTAACAACCGATGACTTGACGCAAGACAAAGATGCGTTGGACACATGGTTCTCGTCTTGGCTTTGGCCAATGTCGGTTTTTGGTGGTATTATGGATCCTGAAAATGAAGATTTCAAATATTATTACCCAACAAATGACTTGGTTACAGGTCCAGATATTTTGTTTTTCTGGGTTGCCCGAATGATAATCGCCGGTTATGAATATACAGGCAAAAAACCATTTACAAATGTATATTTAACAGGATTGGTTCGCGACAAACAACGCAGAAAAATGTCTAAATCATTAGGTAATTCTCCTGATCCTTTGGACTTAATAGAAAAATTTGGTGCCGATGGGGTTCGCGTAGGATTGCTTTTGAGCGCTTCTGCAGGAAACGATATTATGTTTGATGAAGAATTGTGCAACCAAGGAAAAGCATTTACCAACAAGATTTGGAATGCTTTTAAATTAATACATGGGTGGGAAGTTAGCGCTACTATTCCACAACCAGAATCGTCGAAAGTTGCCATTGAATGGTACGAAGCAAAATTGCAACAAACTCTTTTAGAAATTGAAGATAATTTTGAAAAATACAGAATTTCGGATGCCTTAATGGGAATTTACAAATTAGTTTGGGACGATTTCTGTTCTTGGTTTTTAGAAATGATAAAACCTGCTTACCAAGCGCCAATAGACAAAATTACTTTTGATAAAGCTATTGAAATGCTAGAAAGCAACTTGAAATTATTGCATCCATTTATGCCATTTCTAACCGAAGAAATCTGGCATTACGTTGCAGAACGAACTCCTGAAGAAGCTTTAATTGTTTCAACTTGGCCCGTATTAAAGCCATTCAACGAAAGTTTAATTGTCGATTTCGAAACTACAATGGAAGTAATTTCTGGAATTAGAACCATCAGAAAAGACAAAAATATTCCATTCAAAGACACTATTGAATTAAAAATTGTAAATAATGACAACGCTTCTACTTATTTTGATTCTGTTGTAACCAAATTAGGAAACATAACTTCATTAGATTATGTAACCGAAAAAGTGGACAGTGCCTTATCATTCCGAGTGAAATCAAATGAATATTTTATCCCAATTACGGGAAATATCAATGTAGAAGAAGAAGTTGCGAAATTATCGGAAGAGCTGAAATACATTCAAGGATTTTTGAAATCGGTTCAAGCAAAATTGTCTAATGAAAAATTCGTTGCTGGAGCGCCAGAAAAAGTATTGGCAAACGAAAAACAAAAAGAATCCGATGCACTTTCAAAAATTGCAACAATCGAGCAAAGTTTAGCGAGCTTAAAATAATCATTAATTTGCCTCATTAATTTGGGGCATTTTTATTTAAAGATAAACCCTAATCCCATACTTTTCAACATTCTTTTGCTAAAGGGGAAGAAGAATTTAGATTGTCCAAATAGATAACCAAAACCCATTAACAAAAAAGGATATAAAGGCAAAACTAAAAGTAGTAAAACTAGATAATAGAAAAACCAGTGCGTATTTTCATTATTAATTCCCAAAAATGACATCAAATAACCTGAAATTCTTGCAGACAAAGAACCATTAATAGCAAAGACAACAAATATCAATAGTAATTGAAAATTGTTAGTGATTCCCCATCGTTGTTTCAGCTTCTTCATTTTTTTTGAATGTTTCTCAAAATTACAAAAATAATCACCAAATTAGATCTTTAATCAAACAAAAAAAGCACCCCACTTTTAAGAGGTGCATTACTGTTTGTAATAAAAATTTTAAGTGAAACCTACTTTAATTCTTTAATAAACTTATAATTTGCGAAGCTAGTTCCGAACCAATTCTATCTTGAGCCTCCAATGTTGCAGCACCTATATGAGGCGTCAATGAAATTTTGTGGTTCATCAAAATTGTGATTTCTGGAGTTGGCTCATTTTCAAAAACATCCAATCCAGCAAATAATACTTTACCACTATCCAAAGCTTTTACTAGGGCAACTTCATCAATAACGCCACCACGAGCACAATTTACAATTCCAACACCCGTTTTCATAAGTGCCAATTCTGCAGCTCCAATAATATATCCATCTTGTGCAGGTACGTGCAACGTGATAAAATCAGCTTCTTTAAATACAGATTCCAATGATTGAGAAACTATTGTAGTTGTAATTGATTGACCATCAAAAAATACTACCGAAACGTCTACTTTGTCAATATAGCTATCTGCAGCAATAACTTTCATACCCAAACCTAAAGCCATTTTTGCAGTTGCTTGACCAATACGACCTATTCCTACAATTCCTAATGTTTTTCCTCGCAATTCGATACCATTTGCATAGGCTTTTTTCAAACCTTCAAAATTAGTTTCTCCTTCTAAAGGCATGTTTCTATTGGAATCATGCAAAAATCGAACTCCAGAAAATAAATGCGCAAACACCAATTCTGCAACCGATTCTGATGAAGATGCAGGCGTGTTTATCACAGCAATCCCTTTGCTTTTAGCATACTCAACATCAATATTATCCATACCTACTCCTCCTCTACCAATGATTTTCAATCCTGGGCAAGCATCAATTATATCTTTTCTAACTTTCGTTGCGCTACGAACTAAAACCACGCTCACGTTATTTTCGTTCACAAAATTCGCAACTTGTTCCTGCGCAACTTTTGTTGTAATAACTTCAAAACCAACTTTTTCTAAAGCTAAAACTCCACTTTTAGAAATCCCGTCATTTGCTAATATTTTCACTGTAATGTTTATTTGTTTATTCGGTTATTTATTGAATCAAATTCAGATAAAACAACAGAATTATTATTTAATTTATTTATAGTTTCTAAAAATATCGTTTCCTAATTCTTCCGATTAACCAAATTAACAATTAACCGAATTAACTTTTTAGAAATTCATTTCTGCTACTTTACTTTCAAAATCCTGCATTACATCAACTAAAACTTGAACGCTTTCTATTGGAAGTGCATTGTACATCGATGCTCTGTAACCGCCAACAGAACGGTGACCAGGCAATCCTGAAATTCCAGCTTCTTTCCACAAAGTGTCAAAAATAGTAGCGTGTGCTTCATTTTCTAACAAGAAAACTGCATTCATATTCGAACGATCTTCAACATTTGCAGCACCTTTAAAATATGGATTTCTATCAATTTCTGAATATAATAATTCTGCTTTCGCATTATTCAATATTTCTACAGCAGCAATTCCACCTAATTTTTTCAACCATTGCAATGTCAATAAGGAAGCATAAACAGGGAAAACAGCTGGCGTATTGTACATACTTTCTGCTTTGATATGTTTTTCATAATCCAACATACTTGGAATTACTCGTCCTGATTTTCCAAGAATCTCTTCTTTTACAATCACCAAAGTAGTTCCTGCAGGACCCATGTTTTTCTGGGCTCCAGCATATATAATATCAAATTTTGTAAAATCTAAAACTCTTGAAAAAATATCTGAACTCATATCGCAAACTACGGGAATTGAAAAATCAGGGAATGTTTTCATTTGCGTTCCAAAAATAGTATTATTACTCGTGCAATGAAAATAATTAGCATCTTCAGGAACAGTATATCCCTTTGGAATATGATTATAATTTTGATCTTTCGATGAGGCTACAACGACAGTTTCTCCAAATAAATTAGCTTCTTTTATAGCTGCCGAAGCCCATGTTCCTGTATCAAGATATGCCGCTTTTCCATCCGTTTTCATTAAATTATAAGGAACCATTAAGAATTCTAAACTTGCTCCTCCGTGAAGAAACAACGCTTGGTATCCTTTACCTTTCAAATCTAATAATTCCAAAGCCAAATCTCTTGCTTCATCCATTACAGCAACAAAATCTTTGCTTCTGTGCGAAATTTCCAAAAGTGACAATCCCGAATTGTTAAAATTCAAAATTGCTTCAGCCGATTTTTCAAAAACTTCTTGAGGCAAAATACAAGGACCTGCGCTATAATTATGTTTTTTCATTGTAGTTGTGGTATTCAAAATTAATTTACAAATTTCGTAAATAGGAAGCTATAAACGATAAATAATTTCCAAATAGTTATATTGTTTTATTAACAAAATCGTTTTAGTTAACGTATTTATTTAAGAATTTGATAATCTACAATGCAATCAAGAATTTTATGGTATCTACATTATCTGCATAATCCCATAAATTTGGTTTTTGAGTCTGTCCAAATGCAACACTGTTTTCAATTAAATCATTGGAAACAATACATTGAATTTGCTCATTATCAGCTTGCAAACGCAGTTTTATCTCTTCTAAATTTTCATAAAATTCATAAAAAACACTAGAAATTGGTGAAGCATAACTGCTGTCTTCTTTAATAATTAGAAATTCATTATCCAACAAATTAAAATTACTCATCAGGAAAACAGCTTTATTATAATCGTAATTATTGATGTATTTTTCATACTTGATTACGTCTTGATAGGGAAACATTCCACCAAAAAAAGCATCAAAATTATAGTCTTTCGGAACAAATATTTTAGAAACATTTCTACATCCCAAACCAAAATAGCGAAACACATCTTCTCCCAAAGCAATCATTTGTTCTTTAGTTTCTTGTCCGTTTAAAACCGCGACTGAATTTCTTGATTTTCTAATAATGGAAGGCTTGCCTTTGAAATAAAATTCAAAATAACGAGCCGTATTATTACTTCCTGTTGCAATTACAGCATCAAACCCTTCTAATTTCCCCTCTACAAAAGTGATGTACTTTTCAAGTTTCTGATCAACTGAAATTAAATATTTAGCTAAAAAAGGTAATAAATGTTGGTCATTAGAAGACGTTTTTACCACTACTTTATGTCCCGAAAGCAACACCGAAATAAAATCGTGAAAACCAACCAATGGAATATTTCCAGCCAATATCAATCCAACCGTTTTAGAATCTACATTTGTAAAATCATAACACCCCAACCATTGATTCAAATTGTCAATTGTCAATGCTTCTGACCAAGATTGAATGGCAAAATACACATTATCATTTGTGTACCAGCCGTTGTGAGATTGCGATAATTTGATTAAATCAATAAAGGGTTCAAAAAACAAATCATTATTTAAAACCGATTCCTTTTTTTGATTTCCAACCTCTGAAAATTGAGATAAAAACTCCCCAAGGGCAACGAAAATGTTTTTTTTATGTTCTAAAGTCATATTGATTTGCTTATGAATAGTTTTGGGTGTAATTTTGTGCAAAAATAAGGATAATTATGTCGAATGTCAAAAGTCAAATGTCAAAAGATTCAAATCTCTTTTAACTTTAAGACTTTAAGACATTCAACTTTAAGACTAAAAAATATGGCAATAATAATAACAGATGAGTGTATCAATTGTGGTGCTTGTGAGCCGGAATGTCCAAATACTGCAATTTATGAAGGAGCAGATGATTGGAGATATAAAGATGGAACGAAAATTAGAGGAAAAGTAATTTTAGCTGACGGAACTGAAGTAGATGCAGATGCTGCTCAAACTCCGATTTCCGATGATATTTATTATATTGTTCCAGGAAAATGTACTGAATGTAAAGGTTTTCACGATGAACCACAATGTGCCGCAGTTTGTCCTGTTGACTGTTGTATCCCAGATGATAATCACGTTGAAAGTGAGGAAACATTGCTTAACAGACAAGCTTTTCTGCATAACGAATAATTCTCAAAATAACATTAAACAGAAAATCCTGAGTTGTAAAGCTCAGGATTTTTTTGTTTATTTATTCTTGTAATTAGAAATTGAATCCTAATCTTGCATAATAATACGCTCCGTTGAAACCCATCTGAACGGCATCCCAATATCCACCGGCTTCAGTATTTCCTGATTCATCTTGTTTCGTTGGATAAACATTGAAAAGGTTGTTGCTACCTAATGTTAATTTCAAATGATTAGTCATTTTGTATCCAACTGTTAAATCAGTGTTTACTCTTGCTTCATAAACGTTGTCCAATCCAGCATAGTCAATCAAAACTATTTTACTGAAACGAGTGAATGCCAATCCTGAATCAAATTTACTACGTGAATAGTTAAGATTTAACCCAAATTTGTTTTTCGGAGCAGAAGCTAATAAAAAGGCTTGTTCTCTTTTTCCGAAAAAAGTTTCGGCATCTAAAGCACCATTTTTAACTTTGTCAATTTTCATATCATTGATGTTCCCAACAAGAGTCACACCATAAGTAGCGTTGGCAATTTTCTTTTTCCAAGCAAGAACAATGTCTAAACCAACTGTTTTTGTATCTGCTGCATTAGCAAAAAACTGTGCTTGATCAACTCCTAAACCTTGGCTTGAAGCGTCAAAATAGCTTGTTAAAACAATTCTGTCTTTAACATTAATCATATATCCATCAACTGTAGCAGTAAAACTTCCAAAAGAAGCTGTTACTCCTAATGAAGAATTGACAGCTGTTTCTTGTTTCAGTTTTTGAATTCCAAAAGAACGCGTTACAGGACTATCATTTGGCGAAAGTAAAATTTCTGTTGCACCAGCTGCATTTATATTAGTAAAATGCAAACCATAAAACGATTGTGCTAAAGAAGGTGCGCGGAAACCTGTACTTACAGAACCTCGCAAGTTAATATTGTCTGTAAGTTTTAATCTAGTTGCTAATTTTCCATTAGTCGTACTGCCAAAATCACTGTATTTTTCATAACGAACCGCTCCACTTAACATAAAACTTTTTGTAATATCAAATTCACTATCAACATATAAAGATAGGTTACTTCGGTTTTTATCAACAACATTGTCAGGCCCATAACCAGGGAACCCTTGAGAACTTCCTGGTCTTGGATCTCCAGAAATAGGGTCAATTGGAGGTGTTTGAACTCCAGGATTAGTGATTGGTTGCCCATTCACATCATAGGTTGTATAAGAAGCTTCTTGTCCAGCAAAAACTATGAAATTTTCAGTACGAAATTCTGCTCCAAAAGCTAAATTCATTCCTCCTAACACGGTATCATAATTTTTTGAGAAATCAAAATTGGATACATTTTGAGCCAAACTATGTCCACCAGCATCAAATTCTGTTGGTGAAGCCATTAATAACGAAGGATTCATTGTTCCTTTTATTGTATAATGAAAAAGGTTTTTTCCGTACGTATTACTAATATCAATTTTCCAACCACTATCCGTTTCTGTAGTAATTCCAGTTGTAAGTGAATTATCTAAAACAATTGAGGTAATCCTTGGTGTATATCCACCTGGATAAAAAGATTCTACCACATTGGCATTTCCACTATTTCTAGTAAAAGCATACGCATCAGTATCTCTATAATTTCTTCCACCAAAAGCGTAGAATTTAGTTTTTGCAGAAATTGGAATTGCGGAATTTACAGTAAAATTATAACTATCCATCGATGCTTCTCCAAAACCTTTTCTAAAGTCAAAACCTGGACGAAGAACTTTTTCTTTAGTGAAATATTCCGTTGTAAAATTAACAAAACCACCGTCTTTTCCAACAGCAACACCATAATTAAGTCCGAATTTTACAGTATTTCCATCAAATGCTTTTCTTTTGGTGTATGAATTTCCATTCCCGTTTTGATCTAATGTATAATCTGCAGAATTTGCCGTTCCTGGAAGGAAAGAACCTTGAGCATTTGTATTAAATGCACCATACGTAATCGCTCCGGTTAATTCATTAACATTGTCATTCAATACAATATTAATTACACCCGCAATAGCATCAGAACCATATTGTGCTGCGGCACCATCTCTCAAAATTTCAATTCTTTTTATCGAAGTAGCTGGAATTGCATTTAAATCGGTTCCAGTATTTCCTCTTCCACGAGTTCCATATAAAGTAACCAATGAAGATTGATGTCTTCTTTTTCCGTTAATCAAAACCAAAGTTTGATCTGGTCCCATTCCTCTTAATGAAGCCGGATCTACGTGATCGGCACCATCAGAACCTGATTGTTTATTGGCATTAAATGAAGGTGCAATGTACTGCAACAATTGATTAATTTCGATTTTCCCACTTTGTGTCGTTAAGTCTTTCATATTAATAATGTCAATCGGAACGGCAGAATTTACTACTGTTCGTTTAGTATTCCGTGAACCAACAATTTGAACTTCTTTAAGTTCCTCTGCTTTATTCTCTTTTTCTTGTGCAAAAAGAAAAGAAGCGTTTAGAAAAAACAATAACATTGTAATTTTTTTCATAATTAATAAATTTTAGGTTTAAAAATGATTAGAATTTTAAGCAATTTATACTTTTTTATTAACGATTCGTTAACATTATTCATTTTTTTTTACAATTTTTATTAAAAGATATAAATCCTATATTTGCAGTCTTTAAAAACAAACTATAATGAAAGCAGGAATTGTAGGGTTACCAAATGTTGGAAAATCAACATTGTTCAATTGTTTATCAAATGCAAAAGCGCAAAGTGCTAACTTCCCTTTTTGTACTATTGAACCTAATATAGGAGTTGTAAATGTTCCCGATGCGAGAATGGCGAAATTGGAAGAATTGGTAAAACCAGAACGCGTTCAAATGGCAACAGTTGATATTGTTGACATTGCAGGATTAGTAAAAGGCGCCAGCAAAGGAGAAGGTTTAGGAAATCAATTTCTTGGAAACATCAGAGAATGTAACGCTATTATTCACGTTTTACGTTGTTTTGATAACGATAATATCATCCACGTTGATGGAAATGTAAACCCAATTCGCGACAAAGAAACAATCGATATCGAGCTTCAACTAAAAGATTTAGAAAACGTAGAAAAACGTTTGGAAAAAGTAAATCGTGCCGCCAAAACTGGAAATAAAGAAGCACAGACTGAAAAAGCCCTATTGGATAGAATCAGAGAAACATTGCTTCAAGCAAAATCAGCAAGAACCATAACTCCTCAAAATCACGACGAAGTGGAATTGATGGAAGGTTTCCAATTAATTACCGCAAAACCAGTTTTGTATGTATGTAATGTAGATGAAAATTCTGCAGTTGCAGGAAATAAATATGTAGATCAAGTTCGGGAATTAGTAAAAGATGAAGCCGCTGAAGTTATTATACTTTCAGTAGGTGCTGAAGCTGATATCACCGAATTAGAGAGCTTTGAAGAGCGTCAAGTTTTTCTTGAAGACATGGGATTAACTGAGCCAGGTGCTTCTGTTTTGATTCGTGCAGCCTATAAATTACTAAAACAACAAACCTATTTCACAGCAGGTGTCAAAGAAGTTCGCGCGTGGACAATCAACGTGGGAGCAACAGCGCCTCAAGCTGCTGGAGTAATTCACACCGATTTCGAGAAAGGATTCATCCGTGCCGAAGTAATTGCCTATGAAGATTTTGTCCATTACGGGTCTGAAGCCAAATGTAAAGAAGCTGGGAAATTCAAAGTTGAAGGTAAAGAATATATTGTTAAAGACGGTGATGTTATGCACTTTAGGTTTAACGTATAAACACAAAATTTCAAAACCGTTATCAAATTAGCGGTTTTTTTTGGTGCCAATTCCAGCTTCCACTTCAAGATTTTTTCATAAAACGTTTTTTTATAAGGTAAAAAAGGAGCTTCCTTTGGTCGCTCTTTTTGCCAATAAAAAATACGTTTTCTCAAAAAAAATGCTTTCCGTTTCAATCTGGGGCACAATTCCGAGACAACGGAAAATCAGATTTAATAATGATTTTCAGAGGATTTAATTCTAAAACCTGAAACCTAAAATCAAAATCCAATTGTCAATATAATTCTTAATAACTTTGATTACAAAACTTTTTAAAACAATTCGAATTTCACTACATTAGCGCACTCTTCGTCTGAGCAAAAAGCAAAGACCAAACAGAACGCAGTTAAATTCGATAAAAATAAAAATGTCAGATCAAAATCAATATACCGAAGACAACATCCGTTCACTCGACTGGAAAGAACACATCCGAATGCGTCCCGGAATGTACATCGG
>JBIPNF010000070.1:0-10670 GCA_044373885.1 Flavobacterium sp.
TTGGCGACGCATCCATTCTAATTCTTTTACAAATAGGTTTTGCGCTTTATCAATACTTGAATTTTCTGAAGCAATTCGCTCTTCTTTTTTCTCTAAATAGTAAGAATAATTCCCTTTGTATTGGTATATTTTTCCATTGTCCAGTTCGATGATTTCATTACAAACACGCTCTAAAAAGAAACGGTCGTGCGTTACCATAAACAACGTAATATTTTCTTTGGCAAAATAACTTTCTAGCCATTCAATCATCTCTAAATCCAAGTGATTCGTAGGTTCGTCAAGGATTAATAAGTCCGGACGATTGATTAATATAATCGCCAATGACAATCTTTTTTTCTGTCCACCTGAAAGATTTTTGACTTTTAATTTGAAATCTTCCAACTTCAATTTGAACAAAATTTGCTTGTATTGCGTTTCAAAATCCCAAGCATTATGTTGGTCCATTCCATCAAATGCTTTTTGATAAGCCTCTTCATCTTCAGGGTTTTCCAACGCTTTTTCATAAGCTTCAATTACCTTCAAACTTTCATTATCCGATGCAAAAATGCTTTCTTCAATCGTTAATTCCTCTTGCAAATTATTATTTTGAGATAAAAAAGCCATTCGTATGCTTTTTCTAAGTACAACTTGACCCGTGTCAGGTTCGTCAAAACCATTTATGATATTCATAATAGTGGTTTTTCCCGAGCCATTTTTGGCTATAAAGGCAATTTTTTGGTCTTTATTAATCCCAAAAGAGATATTTTCAAAAAGCGTTTTTTCTCCAAAAGATTTAGAGATATTTTCAACAGATAAATAATTCACAAGTCAATTTTTTTACAAAAGTAATGCTTTGAAAGGCAAGAAGCAATCTTTTAATTTTGATCCTAAATTGAATTAAAATTAAATTATTTAGCATAAAAAAGAGAACGATTATGTTCTCCTTAATTAATTCTTTTAAATTGTATTTTACATGTTCTTTTTGGCCTTAATCATCATTTCAAGCATGTCCCACATTTCATCAGGAACAGCTTCTAATAAATTGAATTGCCCGGCTCCTTTTAGCCATTCACCACCATCAATAACCACGACTTCACCATTTATATATGCCGAAAAATCGGAAACTAAATAGGCCGCTAGATTAGCTAATTCTTGATGATCTCCAACACGTTTCAAAGGTACTTTTTTTGATAAATCAAATTTTTCTTTTAAATCTCCAGGTAGTAATCTGTCCCAAGCTCCTTTTGTTGGAAAAGGACCTGGTGCAATCGCATTAGTTCTAATTCCATATTTTGCCCATTCTACAGCCAAACTTCTTGTCATAGCAAGAACTCCCGCTTTTGCGGTTGCACTTGGAACTACATAAGCAGAGCCAGTGAAAGCGTAAGTAGTAACAATATTTAGAACGGTTGCGGTTTCTTGTTTGCTATCAATCCAATGTTTTCCAAAGGCAAGTGTACAGTTTTTGGAACCTTTCAAAACAATATCAATTACCGTATCAAAAGCATTTGCCGAAAGGCGTTCTGTTGGCGAAATAAAATTCCCTGCGGCATTATTCAATAAAACATCTACATTTCCATACGCATTTAAAACTTCTTGCAACATCGCCTCCACTTGGTCATAATGACGTATATCGCATTGAACGGGAAGACAAGTTCCTCCTGTTTCTGATTCTAATTCAGTTGCTGTAGTCTTTAGTTTTTCTAAATCACGGGACGTTATTGCTACTTTGGCTCCTAATTCCATAAAATATTTGGTCATGGCCTTTCCTAAACCACTTCCGCCACCTGTAACCACAATTACCTTGCCTAATAAGGCATCATCACGAAGCATTTTTGCTGAAAAATTCATAGTTTGTGTATTTGATTTGTAAATATACGGAAAAAATTAGTATGCACGCATAGTATATAAATTAAATCAAAATCTCTAAAATCTTGATTGCTGCATCGCTTATTTTCGTTCCAGGACCAAAAACTGCAACGGCTCCAGCATCGAATAAAAATTGATAATCTTGAGCTGGAATTACTCCGCCAACAACTACCATAATATCTTCGCGACCGTATTTTTTTAATTCTTCTATAACTTGAGGAACCAATGTTTTATGTCCAGCGGCCAAGGAAGAAACGCCAAGAATATGCACGTCATTTTCAATGGCTTGTTTCGCTGCTTCGGCAGGGGTTTGAAATAACGGACCAATATCTACATCAAAACCAACATCGGCATAGCCGGTAGCTACAACTTTTGCACCACGATCGTGACCGTCTTGGCCCATTTTAGCAATCATAATTCTTGGACGGCGACCTTCTTGCTTTGCAAATTTGTCCGCCATCTGTTTTGCTTTTTCAAAACTTTTGTCGTCTTTAATTTCTTTACTATACACGCCGCTAAAGGATTTAATTTGAGCTTTATATCTTCCAAAAACAGTTTCTAAGGCATCGCTAATTTCGCCCAATGTGGCTCTGTAACGTGCTGCTTCAACCGCAATTTCCAGTAAGTTTCCTTCACCGGTTTTTGCAGTTGCAATTAATTTTTCTAATGTTTCTTTTACTTTTTTTATATCACGTGATGCTTTTATTTTATCTAATTGTTCCAATTGTTGCTTGCGAACCATTTGATTGTCAACATCTAAAATATGCAAAGGATCTTCTTTTTCTAATCGGTATTTATTAATTCCTACAATTACATCTTGGTTACTATCAATTCGGGCTTGTTTTCTGGCGGCAGCTTCCTCGATTCGTAGTTTTGGAATACCAGCTTCAATTGCTTTGGTCATTCCGCCCAATTCTTCTACTTCTTCAATTAGTTTCCATGCATTTAGTGCAATTTCATTCGTCAAACTTTCTACATAATAACTTCCTGCCCAAGGATCAACCGTTTTGGTGATTTTGGTTTCTTCTTGTAAGTAAATTTGTGTATTTCTTGCAATTCTTGCCGAGAAATCTGTGGGTAACGCAATTGCTTCGTCCAAGGCATTGGTATGCAAAGATTGTGTTCCTCCAAAAGCTGCGGCTGTTGCTTCAATGCAAGTTCGTGCCACGTTATTAAAAGGATCTTGCTCTGTTAAACTCCAACCCGATGTTTGGCAATGGGTTCTTAAAGCCAATGATTTTTCATCTTTTGGGTTGAACTGTTTTACCAGTTTTGCCCAAATCATTCGTCCTGCACGCATTTTGGCAATTTCCATAAAATGGTTCATTCCAATTGCCCAGAAAAAGGATAGGCGAGGAGCAAATTCATCGATTTTCATCCCAGTAGAAAGCCCTGTTCTTATATATTCTAAGCCGTCCGCCAAAGTGTAAGCCAATTCTATATCGGCTGTAGCTCCAGCTTCTTGCATGTGGTAACCAGAAATTGAAATAGAATTGAATTTCGGCATTTTTTTGCTGGTAAATTCAAATATATCAGCAATAATTTTCATTGACGGTGTAGGAGGATAAATGTAGGTATTACGAACCATAAATTCCTTCAAAATGTCGTTTTGAATTGTTCCAGATAGTTGTTCGGGTTTTACGCCTTGTTCTTCTGCAGCAACGATATAAAAAGCCATAATTGGTAAAACTGCTCCATTCATTGTCATTGAAACCGACATTTCATCTAATGGGATTTGGTTGAATAATACTTTCATATCTTCAACAGAATCAATTGCAACGCCTGCTTTTCCAACATCTCCAACAACGCGCTCGTGATCTGAATCGTAACCGCGATGCGTTGGTAAATCAAATGCAATGGAAAGTCCTTTTTGACCCGCAGCTAAATTTCTTCTATAGAAAGCATTGCTTTCCTCAGCAGTTGAAAATCCAGCATATTGACGAATCGTCCAAGGTCTTCGGACAAACATTGTGGCATAAGGACCACGAAGATTGGGTGCAAATCCAGCTGCAAAATCTAAGTGTTCCAAATTTTCAATATCAGATTTTGAATAAGTTGGTTTAAGTTCAATTCGTTCAGCGGTAAGAAAATTTTCAGAGGATTGCACTGATTTATTTTCAACCTTTGGTTCTTTACTTTTTACTAACGTAATATGTTGTAAGTTTTTTCTTTTCATATAAAGTGACTATTTACACTAATTTATATCGCTTGTTATTCTGCACCTATTCGATCTTGTTCTATTTTCTCCGCTAATCTTTTTTCGATTATTGGCGTAATCAATGTTTTTCTTGGCTTTACTTTTACAAATGGAAACAATTCTAAATCGTGTTTCATTTTGTCGTCTTTGTTAGGATATTTATTGGTTCCTAACAATACTTCTTTTCCAGAATCGAATAATTCTTGTTCTTTATCGGCGCTTTCTTGAATTTTTCTTTTGATGATTCCCTCGTTCAATTGTTTTAGGAATCCACCATTCGCTTCAATATCTTTAAATAATACTAGGGCTTTTTCTGCCAATTGATTGGTGATGCTTTCAATATAATACGCGCCATCGGCTGGATTATTAACTTTATCAAAATAGCTTTCATTTTTTAAAACCAACAATTGATTTCTAGCGATTCTATCACCAAATTCATTGTCTTTGTGATATAATGCATCATAAGGAAGATTGGCAATTGCATCTGCCCCGCCAATAATGGCCGACATACATTCGGTTGTCGTGCGCAACATATTCACATTATAATCGTAGATTGTTTTGTTTCTTTTTGTTGGGGTAACCAATAAATGACATTCTAAATCGGGATTGTATTCTTTGACTATTAAATGGAATAAAATTCGTAATGCTCTTAATTTTGCAATTTCAAAAAAGTAATTCGTTCCCACCGAAATTTGAAAAACAATCGGTTGATTTAGTATTAAAATTCGGTTTAAATATTCATTGGCGTGAGCGAGTGAATAGGCAATTTGTTGCACCATGTTGGCGCCAGCATTTTGATATAAAGTTCCGTCAATACTAATAATTGAACTTTTTAGAACTATTTTTGAGAGTGAATTTAAAGTTTCAAAATTGTCTTTTTCTTTGGTTTTAAACCAATTCCCTTCTTTTGCTAATTGACCAATTGGGTCTATGTTGCAATATATTTTTGCGTTCCTTTTTTGGGAAATTACTTCTATTTTGGATACGAAATCGATTGAAATAAAATCCAAATTGAAGTAAATGGTACAACTTTCTAAAGGTAGTTTTTCTAATAGTTTTGTAACGTCAATTGTTTCATCTTCAATAGAAAATCGGATGCTTTCGGCACCACGGCTGATTGATTCTAATGCTCTTTCTATTGATTTTTCAAGGTCGTAAACAAATATATTTTGGCATATTTTAAATTCTGTAGCTTTTGTGTTTACTGGTAAAATATCTTGTAAATCGTCTTGATGGTAAAATGGTTTAACCTTTATGTTTTCGGGAGAATTCCAAATTAGGGATTCATTATAATCAGCGCCTTTGAGTTCAAATTGTATTTTTTGTTTCCATTGCTTTGAAGAAACGGATTCAAATTCAGAGAAAAGTGATTTTTTTGACATGTTTTGGCGTATTTATTTTTTTATGATTTTATAAGCTTGTTTAGTATTAAGAATCTTTAATAGATATATTCCTTTTTCTAAATCTGCAGTAGAAATTTTGTTGTTGTAAATTTTTCCAGTTCTTACTATTTTCCCATTAAAATCTGTAATTTGATATCTATTATTATTTAGGTCAAATTTACTAAAGTTAATTTCATTTTCGGAAGGATTTGGGTATAATATCGCATTATCATTTGGCAATTGAAAAGTATTTAAGGATAGTGAATTTATATAATTACTTAAATAGGGTGCCAATGAGAGTTGGTGTATTTGTTGAGGAATATTAAAAATTGGCGGTTGAATAAGAGATTCATTTGTTAAATTATAATCCAATCCATTGTTGGTTGCTATGGCTTCTATTTGATGGTAGGGCAGCGGAATAGCTATTTTTCGTTTATTGGCAACTGTGAAATTCGTACCAATATAATCGTAAATTAAAAAAACAAAGGGCTGAAGTGTATTGCTATAACCACAAAGAGAAATCAATCTTGAATCTTCTTTTAATGTTGCTCCAGTTATTAATCCAGCAACATTTATGGTAGTTAGGTAATTTGCGGTGTGGGTTCCGCTTGTTTTTGGGAGGCTATAAACAGCGGTATATCCAGAAACCCATTGTTTTGTAAAAAGTAGTATTTCATTTGCAGTGACCACAAATGCCTCACAATCGAAATCGGTTTGATTTGCAGGTTGAGCTGTAAAATTGGTTTGATTAGAATAATTAAAATTAATAGTTTCAATTTCTGGTACCGTTTCAATTGTGCTTTTACGAATTTTATATATTTTTAAATTGGTTCGATTTCCGGTTGCATTATTTCCAAAATCCCCTATGTAGGTATAATTTTCGTCTTGTGAGATTTCTTCCCAATCAATATTTTGAACAGTATTTAAGGGTAGATTTTGAACTATGGCACCACTTATTTTATTTAATTTATAAATAGTAGTGTCGGTATTGTCATTGTGAGTATATAAAAAATTATTCCAATCAATTAATCCAGATGTTTCGAGTATGTTTTGATTTAGAATAATACTGGAGTTAATAGTAGCACTTACATCATTATAGATACAACTTCCATTATTAACAATTGCATTTGCGTTGTAATTTGACGCATAAGTATCTGTGCAGCCAGTTTGTGCTTTTATTACGTGATTTGCAGCGAAAAATATTAATATTAGGAGAATTTTTTTCATTTTAAATATTTTCTTAGTTCTTATATTTTATTGACTAAAACCCTAATTATTGAATTGTATGATGTTGGCAGTTATTTTTTTATAGTGTCACCTTCAAATTCAACTATATAAATATCTTCGCTATCTTTTTTCATATAATACTTCTCTCGTGCGTATTTTTCGACTTGGTATTGATTTTTTAGTAATTTGATATTTTCTTTATCTTTCTTGATTTCGTCCTGATAGTATTTTTTATTATCTTGCAATTCGTCAATTTGCTTATTTAACACCCGTTGATCCATATAGGAATAGTTGTCTAAAAAAAGCATCCAGGTTCCGAATAATAGTAAAATTAATAGGTACTTGTTGCTCACTATTTTGAGCCAAGGCTTTTTTTCAATTGTTTTTTTAAACGGATTTTTCATAGTAATAACGTAATGTTTTTAGCCCTGATGGAAGCGGTATCCCTCGCTTTTTAGCGAGGATTTAGCGGACAGCAGGAAATAGCTCCAAAAAATAATGGTATAAAATTAATGAAAATTTTATGAAATTCGCTGATTTATTACGGCTCTTACCACATCTATTGCTACGGTGTTGTACTTATCGTTTGGTATAATGATGTCTGCGAAGGCTTTTGTGGGCTCGATGAACTGCTCGTGCATTGGTTTCAGTGTGTTTTGATACCTGTTGAGAACCTCGTTCATGTCGCGACCTCGTTCTGCAATATCTCTTCGTAATCTTCGGATGAGTCTTTCGTCAGAATCGGCATGTACATATATTTTCACATCGAAAAGGTCTCTTAATTCGGGGTTGGCAAGAATTAGAATTCCTTCTACAATCATGACTTTTCGGGGATGCGTGAATACGGAATCGTCTGTTCGGTTATGCGTTACAAACGAATATACGGGTTGATTGATGTTATTTCCTGCTTTTAATTCTTTGAGATGGGCTACTAAAAGTTCAAAATCGATAGCCCGTGGATGATCAAAATTTATGAGGGAACGCTCGTCGAAACTCAAGTTTTGGGTTTCTTTGTAATAGGAATCTTGCGAAATAATTCCGACTTCGGTTTCTGGCAATTCGTTCATAATTTGGTGAACAACCGTAGTTTTTCCGCTTCCTGTTCCTCCAGCAATTCCAATAATCAACATAGTTTAGTCTTTTTATTTTAGCAAAAATAACAATTTATAGTATGGAAAATTTAAAAATTTTAAATGTTTTGATGCGGAGTTTGTATTCTTTTTATTAATTAACTAAATCGCAATCTCACAAATACATGTTTGATTCCTTTTTTGTCAGAATCCCTTTCGTCAATTTCAAGAATGTCGGTTAGGGATTTTAACATGGGTGTCAATTTGTTGAAACCATAATTTCTCGGATCAAATTCGGGTTTTTTCTTAACTATGAGGTTTCCAACATCGCCAAGGAACGCCCAACCATCGTCGTCGCAAATGGCTTCAATAGTGGCTTCGATTAATTCGATGGTTTGTAGATCTATTTTTTGAACGACTTCTTTTTCGGTTACTTCTTTTTCGACAGGTTCTTTTCCAACTACTTTTTTAGTATCGGTTGTGGCTTGTTTTGGTGCTTTCTTTGGAACGGCTCCATGTAAAACTTCGATATATATAAATCGGTCGCAGGCAACAATGAACGAATTTGGGGTTTTCTTTTCTCCAATTCCAATGACTTTCATTCCCGATTCTCGTAAGCGAATGGCCAAACGGGTAAAATCGGAATCGCTGGATACGATGCAAAAACCATCAACTTTATCGGAATATAATAAATCCATAGCGTCGATAATCATTGCGGAATCCGAGGAGTTTTTCCCTACGGTATAACTGTATTGTTGAATAGGAGTGATGGCGTGTTCTAACAAAACCGATTTCCAACCGTTGGCATTTGGTTTTGTCCAATCGGCATAAATTCTTTTGGTTGTGGGTGTTCCGTATTTTGCGATTTCCTCCATCATTCCTTTTACATTGCTGTAGGGAACGTTGTCGGCATCAATAAGAACGGCGAGTTTTAACTCTTTTGTGATTTGTGACATAGTTTAAAGTCTAAATATACATCAAAGGTACAAAGTTTCTCATTGAATTGGTTGTCCTAGCCCAGATAGAAATGGAAATCCTGCGCTTTTTCGCGCAGATTGTAGTGAATAGCTGGAAATAGCTCCTAAAAAAAAGTAGGATTTAAGTCCTATATTAAGGTAGAAATAATTATTTTTGCAGCACTTTAAGATTAATAATTTTTTCAAAATACAAGATGGTAAAAGATTTATTCGAAAGAATTCAGAACAATAAAGGTCCTTTAGGAAAATGGGCTTCACAAGCGGAAGGTTATTTTGTGTTTCCAAAGTTAGAAGGAGAATTGGGACCAAGAATGAAATTTCAAGGAAAAGATATTTTGAATTGGAGTTTGAACGATTATTTAGGTCTTGCGAATCATCCCGAAGTGCGAAAAGCAGATACTGATGCGGCAATTGAATATGGTGCTGCGTACCCAATGGGAGCAAGGATGATGAGCGGTCACACGAAATATCACGAACAATTGGAGCAAGAATTGGCGGCTTTTGTAATGAAAGAATCGGCTTATTTATTGAATTTTGGGTACCAAGGAATTATGTCTACTATTGACGCTTTGGTGACAAGAAATGATGTAATTGTTTATGATGTGGATGCGCACGCTTGTATTATTGATGGGGTTCGTTTGCACAGTGGAAAGCGTTTTACCTACCGTCATAACGACGTGGAAAGTATGGAAAAAAACTTGCAACGTGCCACAAAATTAGCCGAAACTACGGGTGGAGGTATTCTTTTTATTACTGAAGGAGTTTTCGGAATGCGAGGGCAACAAGGGAAGTTGAAAGAGGTTGTGGAAATGAAAAAGAAATACAATTTCCGATTGTTGGTTGATGACGCACATGGTTTTGGGACATTAGGAAAAACAGGAGCTGGAGCTGGTGAGGAGCAAGGTGTTCAGGATGAAATTGATGTTTACTTTTCCACTTTTGCAAAATCGATGGCGAATATTGGAGCTTTTGTAGCTGCTGATAAAGAGATAATTGACTACTTAAAATACAACTTGCGTTCGCAAATGTTTGCCAAAGCATTACCTATGATTCAAACGATTGGTTCTTTGAAACGATTGGAATTGTTGCGTAATTCATCTGAAATTAAAGATAAATTATGGGTGAATGTCAATGCATTACAAAATGGATTGAAAGCGAAAGGATTTGATATTGGAGATACAAATACTTGTATTACACCAGTTTATCTTCAAGGAAGTGTGCCTGAAGCGATGATTATGGTAAATGATTTACGCGAGAATTATGGTATTTTCTTGTCGATTGTAATTTATCCAGTTATTCCGAAAGGGATAATTTTGTTGCGAATGATTCCAACAACTTCACATACTTTAGCGGATGTTGAGGAAACTTTAACCGCTTTTGAAGCAATTAGAGAAAAATTAGAAAACGGTACATATAAAGAAATTGCAGATAGAACTACGGTTGATTTGGATGCTTAATTAAAAGAGTTTAAAGTTTAAAGCTTAAATCCATTCGTTATGCGAGTGGATTTTTTTTTGAACACAGATTTCAGAGATTAGCACAGATTTTAACAAAAGAATTATTTTGATCAAAGGAATTATTTGAGTTATTAAAAAAAATAATCTGTGAAAATCTGCGAAATCAGTGTTATTTTTTACAATTCTTTTCTAAACGTTTTTCTTCGGCAAATGATTTTTGGGTCGAAGTTTTTCCAAAGTAAATGTATGGCGTGATTGTCAGCCAATTCGGGTGTTCGAATGCAATTTTGAATTCCTTTTTCGGTAAAAGTTGTATGGTATTCTTTGAAAATTATTGCGTGAACACCCTTGTTTTGATAGTCTGGATGAACACCTATGAGATAAAAAGTAACATCTTTGCTATTGTTTCGAGCATTTAATAAATGTAGGAATCCGAAAGGGAATAATTTTCCATTTGCTTTTTGCAAGGCTATAGAAAAACTGGGCATTACAATCGCAAAAGCCACAAGATT